>JAESQI010000169.1 GCA_016765255.1 Robiginitomaculum sp.
CAAATCCCGCCAGTCATGAAAGCCGGGCATAAGATCGACAATTTTGAAATCAGCAAAGTTCTGTGTTCGGGCACGCGGAGCCACATTTATGCCGCCAAGCAAATGCTGACGAATAAACAATATATTCTGAAAGTTCCCTCTCTTAATTTCAGAGATGACCTTGTGTATCTGGAAGGGTTTATCCGCGAGCAATGGGTTGGGCGGCGACTGGAACATAAGGGCGTAATGCGCATATATGCGCCCATAGAAGATAGCCCGTTCCTGTATCATATTTGCGAGCCTGTTCAGGGGCAAACTTTACGGGACTGGCGCATAGATCACCCAAACCCGACAGTAGATGAGGTGCGGGATTTACTAGGCAGTATTATTCCGGCTCTACGAGCGTTTCATCGCATGGGTATGGTGCACAGGGATATAAAACCCGAAAACATTATGATTTCACATCAAGGCGAGGTGAAAATCATAGATTTCGGTACAATACAAGTTGCTGGCATGGAGGAAATTCATTCGGCTATCCCAGAAGAGCACATTCTTGGTTCTGTCAATTATTCTGCGCCTGAATATGTATTGGGACAAAAGGCCACGCCGCAATCCGATCTGTTTTCTCTGGGCTGCGTTATTTATGAGCTGTTATGCGGGCGGCGGCCATTTGCCGACACCAACCCTAACTTAGTCAATAAAGCGCACTCTTATGGGAGTTGGTCGTATCAGGCAGCCAATGCTGTGCGTGCTGATATTCCTATGTGGATTGACGAGGCCTTGAAAAAAGCCTGCGCGCCAAACCCCGCGCACCGATATGGATTACTGTCTGAATTTATGGCGGATTTTACGTCTCCTGGGCAGGACGCGCGTCGGCGTGAGTTCAAGGCTCCTTTAATCGAGCGCAACCCGATCGCTTTTTGGAAAGGATTGAGCGCTTTTTTGACGATTCTTATCGCAGTGCTGTGGGTCGTGATTATGAAAAACGTCAGCTAAAGCCGGACAAATGAGACTATAAAGGAAATGAGTATGAAAAAAGAAAAGCTAGTCGTTATTGGCAACGGCATGGCACCGGGCAAAGTGCTTGAGGTCTTGCTTGAAGAAGCGCCTGATCGCTATAAAATTACGATTTTTAACGCCGAGTCCCAGGTCAATTATAACCGGATTATGTTGTCGCCTGTTCTCACGGGGGAAACCGAGTTTGAGGAAATTATCATTCATGGTGATGGCTGGTATATTAAGCACGGGATCACTTTGTATAAGGGCCACAAAATTGTCAATATTAACAGGGACGCCCAAACCGTCACCTCAGAGCACGGGGTTGTTGAGAGCTATGACAAGTTAATGATCGCCACCGGTTCCTATCCGTTTATCATTCCCGTGCCGGGCCATAAACTTGCGGGCGTGCTTAGTTTCCGTGATCTTGATGATGTTCACGCCATGATGCTCGCCGCCAAGCTTGCGGCAAGGCTGTGGTGATTGGCGGCGGGCTCTTAGGTTTGGAAGCAGCGGCGGGTTTAAAAGTCCAAGGCATGGACGTAACCGTCTTGCATTTGATGCCCACATTAATGGAACGTCAACTGGACGAAACGGCGGGTCATTTATTAGAAAAAGCCCTAACGGACCGAGGTATTAAAGTCATTACAAAAGCCAATACCAAAGAAATTTTAGGCACAACCAAGGTCGAAGGCGTGCGCCTTGAAGACGGCACAATATTAGACGCTAATATTATTATTATGGCGGTGGGTATTCGTCCGAATTTATGGCTGGGCAAAGACGCCGGTCTTGATGTTGACCGGGGTATTCTTGTTAATAATATGATGCAAACCAGTGACCCCAATATCTTTTCTGTCGGTGAATGTATTCAAGTTGAAAACCGCACTTACGGCCTTGTCGCGCCTTTATATGATCAGGCCAAAGTTCTGGGCAGTACGCTCGCGGGGAAAGACAGCAAACCATTTACCCATTTTGAAGCGGCCACTAAGTTAAAAGTAACTGGCATTAATCTGTTTTCTGCTGGTGATTTCGCCGCTGGTGATGACCGGCAGGAAATTGTTCTGCGCGACGCTGCTAAGGGCGTCTATAAACGCCTTGTTTTGCAAGATGATAAGATCATTGGCATCGTCCTATACGGCGAAACGGCTGACGGGCCATGGTTCTACCAGATGATGAACGCAGGCGATGATATTTCCGAAATGCGCGATACGTTGATCTTCGGCCCAGCTTACGCGGGAGGAGGGGGAGCCGACCCTTTAGCCCTCGTCGCAGGCATGCCCGATGAGGCAGAGATCTGCGGCTGTAACGGCGTATGTAAAGGCGATATAGTTTCGGCCATTACGGACAAAAAACTCGGCACACTAGACGAAGTGCGTGCCCATACCAAAGCGTCGGCCTCTTGCGGCTCATGCTCTGGACTAGTTGAGCAGCTCCTTGCTTTGACCCTTGGGGATGACTTCGACACTAACGCGGTAACTGCTATGTGCGCGTGCACCGATCTAAGCCATCAGGATGTGCGCCGGATGATCATTAGTAAGTCTATCAAATCCATCCCGGATGTGATGCAAGAATTACATTGGACAACCTCATGCGGCTGTACCAAATGCCGCCCTGCCCTGAACTATTATTTAATATGCGCTTGGCCGGGTGAGTATGTGGATGATGGATATTCGCGCTACATCAATGAACGCGTTCACGCCAACATACAAAAGGACGGCACCTATTCCGTTATCCCGCGTATGTGGGGCGGCATGACAACGCCCAATGAGCTGCGCGCCATTGCCGATGTGGCTGATAAATTCGACATTTCAACGGTCAAGGTCACAGGCGGCCAGCGCATTGATTTGCTGGGTATTCGCAAAGAAGACTTAACCGCTGTTTGGGCTGATCTAAACGCCGCGGGCATGGTCTCGGGTCATGCGTACGCCAAAGGCTTACGCACAGTTAAAACCTGCGTAGGGACGGACTGGTGCCGTGTCGCTACACAAGATTCGACTGGCCTTGGTATTCAGCTTGAGAGAATTTTATGGGGCGCCTGGGCACCGCACAAACTCAAACTGGCTGTGTCTGGCTGTCCGCGCAATTGCTCGGAAGCCACCTGCAAAGACATTGGCGTCATCTGTGTGGACAGCGGCTACGAGCTACATTTTGGCGGCGCCGCCGGCATGCATATTCAGGGCACGCAAGTGTTGTGCATGGTTGATACCGAGGCGGAGGTCATCGAATATATTTGCGCCCTCACTCAAATGTACCGCGAGCAAGCCAATTATCTCGACCGGATTTATAAATGGGCCGACAAAGTTGGCTATGATTATATCCGCAGCGTTATTGTTGACGACGAGCAAGAACGTAAAGCCTATGCCGCGCGGTTCTTATACTCGCAGAAATTCATGCAAAACGATCCGTGGAAAGAACGGGTTGAAGGCAAAGAAGCTCACCATTTCGATGCCCCATTAGTCCCGAAGAAACTAGAGGAAACCGTATAATGCAAAACTGGTATGAAGTCTGTGCTGTCGATGATATTGCCTTGCGCGGTTCGCGGATTGTGAAAACGGCGAAAGGCTGTGTGGCGCTGTTTAGAACGGCGCAAAACGATATCTATGCGCTCAATGATAAATGTGCGCACAAGCAAGGCCCGCTTAGTCAAGGCATTGTCCATGGCAATCTTGTCACCTGTCCGCTGCATGGCTGGGTGTTTTCACTCGAAACAGGGGAAGCGCAAGGTGCGGATAAAGGCCGCGTTAAAACTATACCTGTGCGCATTGTAGAAGGCTGCGTACAAATACAGCTCGCTGATCAAACGGCGCTGACTGGGTAATATGCAAGGCAGTAGCTCATTATATGAAGTCAAGACAACGTGCGCCTATTGCGGCGTTGGCTGCGGCATTATTGCGACGGCGCAAAACGGGCAGATTACCGCTGTGCGCGGCGATGAAGATCATCCAGCCAATTATGGCAAACTCTGCTCCAAAGGCATGTCCCTGCACGAAACTCTAGGTGAGCGCCATCGATTGCTAACGCCGATTATCAACGGGGAGCCGGCCAGTTGGGATGCCGCTTTGGATAAAATCGCTGATAAATTTAGCGCTGTTATAGCCGAGCATGGCCCGGACGCCGTGGCGTTCTACGTCTCTGGGCAATGCTTGACCGAAGACTATTATGTGGCCAATAAATTGATGAAGGGTTTTATTGGCGCCGCTAATATAGACACCAATTCGCGGCTGTGCATGTCATCCAGCGTCTCTGGGCATAAACGGGCGTTTGGATCTGATACGGTACCAGGGTGTTACGAAGATCTGGAACTTGCCGATCTGGTAATTTTAGTCGGGTCAAATTTAGCATGGTGCCATCCCGTGCTTTACCAACGTATTTTGGCGGCTAAAAAACTACGCCCACATATGAAAATTGTTGTCATTGACCCGCGCGAAACGGCAAGTTGTGACATGGCAGACTTACATTTACCGCTTAAATCGGGTTCGGATATTGCTTTGTTCGAAGGCCTGCTAAATGCGCTAGCGAAGGCTGGATGCAAGGATGAAGATTTTGTCGCTGGCCACACAAATAACGTAGACGCCTGCCTAATGTCGGCGGCGCAAGCGACACTTGAAAACGTGGCGCGCCAGACCGGCCTAGAGAAAAGCCTGATCGAAACATTTTATAAGCTTGTGATCAATACGCCAAAAACTGTGAGCGTATACTCCCAAGGAGTCAATCAAGCGGCAGACGGTACGGACAAAGTTAATACCATTATCAACACACATTTGTTCACCGGGCGCATTGGCAAGCCTGGCTGCGGCCCGTTTTCAATCACAGGCCAGCCCAATGCTATGGGCGGGCGCGAGGTCGGTGGCCTTGCCAATCAATTAGCCTCGCACCTTGATCTGGGCAGCAAACAACACCGCGATTTATTACAGGATTTTTGGGGCGCGCCGACTATGGCGGATAAGGCTGGATATGCGGCTGTCGATCTGTTCGAGGCCATTCATGCCGGCACGGTCAAGGCCGTATGGATTATCGCGACGAACCCAGTGGTTTCCATGCCAGACGCGGACAAGGTTCGGGCCGCATTGGATACATGCGAGCTAGTTGTTGTCTCGGATATTTATGACAATACGGACACGGTTAAGTGTGCAGATATCGCCTTGCCTGCCTCAGCATGGGGAGAGAAGAACGGCACCGTTACCAATTCAGAGCGGGTTATTTCTAGGCAAAGAACCGTAATTTCGTCGCCCGGCGCCGCGCGGCATGATTGGCAAGCTCTATGCCAAGTGGCCACCCGCATGGGCTGGGGCGATGCCTTTGCCTATAAAAACACCTCCGAAATATTCGCCGAATACGCGGCTCTGTGTAGCCTTGAAAATGACGGGAAGCGTGATCTTGATCTCGCGGGCCTGACCGGATTATCACAAGCAGGTTATGATGCGTTAGCGCCGGTGCAATGGCCAATTACTAAAGACGGAACATCGCGAAAGCGGCTGTTTGCTGACGGACAGTTTTTTACAAAAAACCACAAAGCACAATTTATTGTACCAGAAAATATTTCAGCACAAAGCGACTTTAACTATCCCCTAACGCTCAACACAGGGCGGATACGCGACCAATGGCACACCATGACCCGCACGGGCCGCGCAGCGCGTTTGTCGCAATATCAATCTGAGTGTTTTGTCGATATTCACCCAAAAGATGCAGCGGCGGCGAAGATTGAACAG
>JAESQI010000170.1 GCA_016765255.1 Robiginitomaculum sp.
ATCCAGAAGCGGTAGCGCACGCGCTCGAAATATTACTGGTCACGGAAAGCGCGTTGAAAACGCGGGGGTTACAAGGGTCAAAAGAAATATTGCGGGCCATTGATAAATTGCAACCAATGTTGGCATTTTTTATGTCTGGGGACGGTCAATTGCAAAGTTTTAACGGCGGGGGAGCCTTGCAAAAACATCGGTTAAAAAAATTATTTGATCCAGATACACCTAGTCCAAAAATTTTTAAGTATGCGCCGCATTCTGGTTATCAACGCCTTGACCGCAATGGGAGTTTGCTGGTCATTGACGTGGGAAATTCGCCCCCACGCCCCTTTGATCTTGAAGCGCATCTTGCCCCTCTCGCTTTTACTCTCAGTACAAATGACGGCCCGTTAGTTGTAAATTGTGGTTGGAATAATGCTCAACCCAAGCATTGGCGGCATTCTATGCGAACCATTGCAGCGCATACAAGCTTGATTTTAGGGGGGCGAGACTCAGGTGAACTACTTAAAACTGGTCTAGCCGCTCGCGCCATTGGCCCTGCGATTTGCGTAGAGGCAGGCCCTGTTCGGTGTTCGCGTAAAGAACAAGAAACCGGCACATGGCTAGATGCCAGCCATGACGGGTATGTGCGCGCCTTTGGGCTCACCCACAGTCGCCGCATTTATATGGATGTATTTGGCAAAGATATTCGCGGTGAGGACAGTTTGTTTGTGCCTATGGGGGCCGTCCCAAAAACGCGGGCAGAAATTGACTATGATATTCGCTTTCATTTGCACCCGGATATCAAAGTAACACTAGCACAGGATCAAAAGAGTGCCTTGCTCATTCAACCTAGCGGTATTGGGTGGCGGTTTCGGACGGACGGCGGCCCTTTAAAGCTTGAGAAATCTGTATATTTAGGGTCAGGCAACCGTCCTCAAAGGACAGAACAAATTGTTATTAGTGGCAAAGCTTACGGGGACGGAGACGGGCAAACCCGCTCAAACCGAATTCGGTGGTCGTTTAAACGGTTAGGTGGAATTGACACGGGCAAATTTGGCTAATCCCTAGCCGCCTACCTATAAATGTGTGTTGGTGAAGGCTTTTCATATTCAATCATTCGTGTTAGCTGGAAGCCATATGAGAGCGTGCGATTCTGTGCACATATTGACTTAAGAAAGCCATACATGCCCCAATTACTAACCTCCGTTAAAACGGCGTTATTATCTGTTTCCGATAAATCCAGATTACTTGATCAAGCAAAGGCCTTAACGGTGCGGGGCGTGCGGCTCATCTCTACGGGCGGGACTTATAAGGCCATCAAAGAGGCTGGTATGGACGTGACCGAAGTGGCGTCCATTACAGGCTTTCCCGAAATGATGAATGGACGCGTGAAAACCCTGCATCCGAATGTACACGGCGGCCTCTTAGCTGACCGCGATATCGCCCACCACATGAAATCAATGAAAGAGCACAATATCCCTGCAATAGATTTGCTTGTGGTCAATCTCTATCCTTTTGCAGAAACTGTTTTGGCAGGCGGTGATTACAATGCTTGTGTTGAAAATATTGATATAGGCGGGCCAGCTATGATCCGGGCTGCAGCCAAAAATCACAAGCATGTCTGTGTCTGTGTGGACGCGGATGATGTGGACGCGGTGCTGGCCGACATGGATCAGCACGACGGCCAAACGAGTTATGAACTCCGACAAAAACTTGCCCATAAATCCTATGCCCGTACGGCTCAATATGACGCGCAAATATCATCGTGGTTTGCAGAGCAGCTTGGGGACAGCGCACCTGCATTCTACGCCCAAGGGGGCAGCTTAAAACAAAGGCTTCGCTACGGCGAAAACCCGCACCAAAAGGCGGCCTTTTACACGGACGGCTCGCCTCGTCTCGGTGTGGCAACAGCCCGCCAAGTGCAAGGTAAGGAACTGTCTTATAACAATATCAATGACACGGACGCAGCCTTTGAATTGGTGGCAGAGTTCGGCGCTCATGTGGACGGAGCCAAACCAGCTGTTGCGATTATCAAGCACGCCAATCCGTGCGGCGTGGCCCAAGGAAAAAGCTTTCTCTCCGCCTATAAATCCGCTCTTGCCTGTGACCCTGTGTCCGCATTTGGCGGCATTGTTGCTCTCAATGGACGGCTCGATGTGAAAACGGCCAAAGCAATTTCAAAAGTCTTTACCGAAGTGGTGATTGCGCCCGAAGCCGACGATGACGCACTGGCTATTTTTGCCAAAAAGAAAAATGTTCGCGTGCTTCTTTCGGGTGGTCTGCCAAATCCAAAAGACGCCAGCATGACCATGCGCAATGTGGCGGGGGGCTTTCTCTTGCAAGACCGCGATAATGGCCATGTGCCAGATAGTGATTTGAAGATTGTGACCAAACGCAAACCGACCGAGCGCGAAATGAGCGATATGCTATTTGCGTGGAAAGTGGCGAAACACGTTAAATCCAACGCAATCATCTATGTCAAAGACGGATCGACGGCAGGCGTTGGCGCAGGCCAAATGAGCCGCATTGATAGCGCCCGTATTGCGGCGCGAAAAGCAGACGACGCGCAAGAGGCAGCAGGCTGGGACGAGCCCCGCACCAAAGGCTGCGTCGTGGCATCAGACGCCTTCTTCCCCTTCGCAGATGGCCTCCTCGCTGCCGCTAAAGCCGGCGCCACCGCTGTCATCCAACCCGGCGGTTCCATCCGCGACGACGAGGTAATTGCCGCCGCCAACGAAGCCGGCCTCGCCATGGTGTTTACGGGTATGCGACACTTTAGGCATTAAAGGTTATTCAACAATCCGCGCCGCTGTCATAACTTCGATCATAGGTGGTTTGAAAAAAGTATATTGTTTAAGCTTATCAATTAGCTGGGTTAGATCATTGCCGCCTGCATAAATGACTTTATCTAAGCCTAAAACATGCCCAGTGCTTATCTTATGGTTGACGCTATTTGCCGCTTTCTCGTCCATTGTAATAAGGTAGCTTTGGGCCTTCCTATGCACATTGCGCAAGAACATACCTTCGAGGTCAGCTTGTTTATACCGTTCACGGAGGCTGGTTTTAATCGACAAGACAATCGGGCCAATATCTTCTGCATAAAGAACAAGGTCAAATGTAACATTCGGAAGGAAAGGAAATATCGTTCTCACATAAAGGGGCTTTATATTTTCTCTGTAAAGTAAATGTTCAATCAGGGATTTAAATATCTTTCCCTTTAGAAATTTATTGTTTGTATTGGCTTGTTCGCATGCTGTCGACATAAATTCAGCAGGGCTCTCATAGGCACATGATAGAATATTTAGGTATTCCTCAGTAAATACATTGGCTGTGATCGAGGGGCTTTCCTTCAAAATATTAGCATTTATTAACTCGTGCATTTCAATCCTTTTTCGAAAATTACTTCTCTATGGTACTGTAAAAAAATAGGGTCTGGGTGGAATTTTTCTGGTGAGTTAAATTTACTATTTTCAAAAAATGGTTTTGCTATTTCACTAAAATTGAAGTTTTTTGAGATTAACAAATCCATATTATCACTGAAAGAAATAAGTCCCTTATCAAATGCTCTATCATGTAAGGCATTGAGTAAAATGCCATTTCTTGGATTGAGCCGTGCTTTTTTATCTACGGACCAAGGTTTAATATGGCTTGCTATCAACAATTCTGGTTGGGCAATAGATGTTAAGGCGCACTTGCCACCATATGTTGAAATCAGCATACGGCGAAAAAAATCTTGATGACGCCTTGACTTGGTTTGAACTAAAACATCTGTACCTTCTCTAAACTCTTCACGTATGGAGGGTGTTGAAAACTCATATGATTGATTGGACTTAAACGTGTGTTGCCTTTCTACCTGCGATAGGAAAGCCGTAGGGTTATCGAAAAACTCTTCCCATATTATTGCATCAGATTTACTATAATTCCCCATACCTTTGCGGTCTATGGTAGGGTCTAGTGCAGCGAAATTTGCCATTTTTAACGATACAGATGCAGGTGTTCGATCTAATATTTTTGCCAAATTCATAATGTCTGGGTTTCGACTATGTATTTTACCAAATGGTGTTCGGCAATATAATTCTAGGGCAAGCATTTGTTCTGGTCTTTGCCAAAGCTTTCCCAAAACAAACTTCCTCTCAACATATTGTTATTTGCGTAGTATAGGAATATTGTTCAAGGTGGCGCAAGTTTTCAGGAGAGAAATATGTATACTGTTATTGGGTCGCCGCAAACGCGGGCTATTCGGGTGATTTGGTGTTTGGAGGAGTTGGGGGTTGAGTACGATTTAAAACCTGTGGCACCTGGTAGTGATGAAGCCAAGAAATATAACCCGACGGGTAAGGTTCCTGCGTTGCTCGTTGATGATGATGTGATTATTGATAGTGTGGCGATTTGCCAGTTTCTCGCGGATCGGCACGGCGAAATGACCTATCCTGCGGGCTCCATTGAGCGGGCGAAGATGGATAGCTGGGTGCAATTCGCCGTGGACGAGGTGGATCAACCGTGTTGGGTATGGTCAAAAAACGATTTTCTATACCCAGAAGGTATCCGCGTACCCGAGATTAAGCCTGCTTGCGAGCGCGAATTTAAGCGTGCCATGCACGGGCTCGAAGAACGGCTCGGCGATAATAAATACGTCATGGGCGATACATTTACTGTGCCTGATATATTACTTGGTCAATGCTATGGCTGGGCCAAGTTTTGCGGTTTTGATATCCCGAAAGGTCGAGTTGAAGATTATTTCAAATGTGTATGTCGCCGTCCCGCCTTTATAAAGGCTATGAAAACGCGCAAAGCGGGTGGTAAGTAACATTGATTGCCCTAAGGTTTCCCCCCTTTTAGGTACATCCTCTACACACACTGTCACCCCAGCGAAAGCTGGGGTCTCGCGAAATTTATACACTGGAGCTTGTTTCAGATTCCAGCTGGAGTTTATCCTCGCGAAGGCTAGGGCTGGAATGACATTATGGTGGGTTGAGGTGACGGGGTATAAATACACAGTTATATTACCATTTGACACGTCCCCCGCTCGCCCCTATAAACCGCTCATTCTTCGCGCAAATGTATTTTGCGCTTCGATCACTGCGACACCCGAATGCGGGACGATGGTGACGAAGTCCCCTGATCGGCGTTATCGCTCATCGGGGTATTTTTACGTGTGGAGTTTGGAATTAGGAAATGAACACGAATGTTTGAAGCTCTATCAGACCGTCTTGGCGGCGTATTTGACAACCTCACTGGCAAGGGCTCTTTGTCGGATAAGGATGTTGATGCGGCTATGCGCGAAATTCGCATTGCTCTGCTTGAAGCTGACGTGGCCCTGCCTGTTGTCAAAGATTTTGTGGCGCAGGTTAAAGAACAAGCGGTTGGCGAGAAAATCGTGCGCTCGATTAAACCGGGCCAACAAGTTGTAAAAATTGTCCATGACGCGCTGGTTGATATGCTGGGCGGTAAGGTAGAGGAGGGCGAAGAACCACCTGCGTCCTCGCAGCTTAATTTAAACGCAAAGCCCCCTGCCGCGATTTTAATGGCGGGCCTGCAAGGTTCTGGTAAAACGACCACATCTGGCAAATTAGCACTTTACCTTCGCACACGCTTAAAGAAAAAAGTTCTCCTCGCATCACTCGATACACGCCGCCCTGCTGCTATGGAGCAGCTTAAAATACTGGCAGAGCAAGCGGGCGTAGATTTCTTGCCCATCGTTGATGGCCAATCTGCATTACAAATTGCCAAACGGGCAATGGAGGCGGGGAAATTAGGCGGCTTTGATGTTGTGTTCTTGGATACGGCAGGCCGAACAACTCTTGACGACGAATTGATGAATGAAGTTTCTGATATCGCCAAAGCAACCAACCCGATTGAAACCCTGCTGGTGGCAGATGCTCTCACAGGCCAAGACGCGGTTGAGACAGCACGGCGGTTTCATGACCGCCTGCCGCTCACAGGTCTTGTGCTCACCCGAATTGATGGGGATGGGCGCGGCGGCGCGGCTCTGTCTATGCGGGCGGTTACTGGCCTGCCGATTAAATTTTTGGGTACGGGCGAGAAACTAAGTGGGCTTGAAGCGTTTGATGCGCAGCGGATTGCGGGCCGTATTTTAGGCCAAG
>JAESQI010000171.1 GCA_016765255.1 Robiginitomaculum sp.
CAAGCGTGTCATAGGTTTCTGCCATACCCCGCATCGCCCCTTCGCCAATTCTTTCTATGGGGGCGTACCAAGGTTTAGAAGGTGGAGGCGCCATACCTTTAGAGGCTTGAGCCGCTGCGTACATCAAACCCTTTTGGCTTTCCTTGGCATTGCGAACACTCCACAGACGGCAAAACCCGTCATGACAGCCAATGGCACGCGTTAAAACAAAGGCCCCTGCCGTGTCTATACGTTCCAAATTTGAAAAATCAAAAATAACCCGAGTGAAAGAACTAGCGTCATCTCCCTTCGCATATCCATAGCCAAGAGCATTTAAATCAGCTTTCAATGCTTCATCTATCTCTTTTACTGTCGATAAATTCCACCGCCCGCAGGCCTTAACGACCAGCTGGTTTTCCTCATCTTCCAGACGATATGCATCCATGCTATTGTGTAGACTTGCACCCATGACCGTAACGTGCAAATCCTAGAGCCTCACGTCAAGGGAAAGGATGAAAATTGTATCAATTAAATGTGACAGCGAAAACATGGCCCACAGTTGGTAGCTTTAGAACTGCACATGGCAGTGTCGATGAAATTCACGTTGTTAACGTCAGTATCAAGGCGGGAAATGGTATTGGGCGCGGAGAATGCCGCCCCTACCCACGCTATAACGAAACGTCGGCCTCCGTCGTAAAGCAAATTGAAAGCATAAGACCCCACATAGAATCTGGGCTTAACCTTGCAAATTTACAATCATTACTCCCTGCGGGAGCCGCTCGAAATGCCGTTGATTGCGCGCTATGGGATTTGAAAGCTAAATTATCAAAAAAACCGATATGGGAAATTCTAGGCGTTCCTACACCGCGACCTCGGATTACAGCTTATACATTGTCTATCGATAGCCCTGCAAAAATGGCCAAGGCAGCCTTAGCCGCAAAAAAATACCCAATCCTAAAATTAAAAATTAATGGTCTGGATGGCCTACCTGCTTGCTTAGCTGTTTTGAATGCTCGGCCTGAAGTGCAACTCATTATTGATGCCAACGAGTCTCTTACCGCTCGTGAACTGGTTATAATGAGACAAAAACTAGCCCATTTACCCGTCCTGCTCATTGAACAGCCCTTAAATGCCGAAGCCTTTGATCAAATTGAAAATTTGCCCGACGCCCTACCTATCTTATGTGCAGATGAAAGCTTACACACGCGCTATGACCTATCCGCACTTTGGCAAGCAGGATACCGTGCCGTGAATGTAAAATTGGATAAATGCGGCGGGCTCAGTGAAGCCCTTCACCTGATGAAAACGGCGCGCTCCATGGGATTCGTCATTATGTCGGGCTGTATGGTATCCACATCCTTAGCTATGGCACCGATGATGGTGCTCGAAAGTTTTGCCGATTATATAGACTTGGACGGGCCTTTATTACTCGCCAAGGACATCAAAAATGGATTGAAATATTCAAGCGAATTCATTTACCCGCCACAAAACACTTTGTGGGGGTAATTTTAAGACCTAATACGGTTTGATTTACTGGCAATCTGCCCGCGTGTTCGGTCACCATAAGCATCCGTGACTTTTTTCAATTTTCCAATCGAGATTTTCAGTTCTTCAAGTTCTTCTTGGTTTTTAGAATTCGCAGTCAAAATAATTATTTTTCCAAACTTGGTTTCCGCTTCTTTCGCAGACAGTAAAGCTGCCTCAAGCATAGACAACTCTTTGTCAAGTTCACTGAACTCATCTGCCGTTGTCAAAAATATCTCCGCAGCTTTCGTTGTTTGCGCAATATGATTTTTTGCCAAATTTATATCTGCTGATAATTGCCGTGAGCCCATATTTTTCACAGTTTCAATATCGTTTTCAATGTTATTTACTTTGCCATTTAGCAAAACACTGGCTGCCGTTTGTGTCGGGTTTGCTGCACTATCTTTGCACCACCCTTTGCTAACAAACAATGCCGCCATGCTCCTTGATGCTTTTTCAACTACATTTTGCACAGCCGCCAAGGGTTTTGTTTGTCTGGATTTTTCCAATGAAACTTGAGATAAATCCACAGTCGTACAGGCGCTAAGCATACAAATGCCAAGCAAAGGTATTAGTATCATACGATCCAAAAAACGTAATTTCATTATGTTAGATTATCCCTAGTCATCATTTGCTCTTATGCCTTAAGAGCGTCGTAGTCATAAATGCAATTAGCGCATCATCCTCTATAATCGGTTAATATGTGAGGACTGCTCTTAAGGCAAGTTCAAGTTTCACAAATTACTATAATTTAAGTTTTGCGGGTTTTCGCTTTGCCCCAGACATATGCGGTAATCAGGAAGATTGTTTACATCCCAACTCAGCCTGAAAAATACTTCCCATAAAACCCAAACAACAGCACAACAGCAACAAATAGAGGTGCAACATACCGCACAAGGAAAAACATAATTTTTACATAAAATGCTACGCGGTAACCTTCACTTGCTTGCTGATAGTCCTCACATAACCAAGCCCAAGTCAAAAATGCCGCTATAGCAATGACAGATACAAAGAACTTTATGCCGCCAGGGTTTTGAGAAATAACGATGTTCAGGACGAGTAACATTGCCAATAAAACAACCACAAGGCCCTGAAAAGAAAGCATTGCCATTGGCGGTTTGCGATCTTTACGCATTGGCTTATCAAGCTTAGTCACAGCATCGCCAAGCTCTGTATATAGAATTTTCCGCTTAAGCCGCCACCCAACTAGTAAGACAACAAGTAGGCCCGAGAGAGGCAACATTATGGTGCCAGTAATGCCTTGATCGATTAAATCCATGAATGCCAAGCTTTTCACAGACGCAAGCCCTACCAACCACATAAGACCCCCAACTGTTAATGCAGCTGTATAGCGTGACATATTAAATCTTTCAATCACCCACGCAACGGCAGGCTCGAGCAGTGAAACCGAAGAGGTTACAGCCGCAAATATCGCCAAGAAGAAGAAGGCAGCGCCAATTAAAGGTGCATTTGACAGTGCAACAGGTAGCGTTTCAAAAAAGAGTCCCGCACCGGATTTTACGTCGAGCCCATGAGCAAAAACGATGGGGAAAATTGCCAAGCCTGCAATGAGAGCAACGCTCGTATCAGTTAATCCAATAATGAGAGCTGATTTAGGTATACTGATATCTTTAGGAAGGTAGGAACCATATGTAATCATGATCGCGCTACCAAGGCCAATCGAGAAAAAGGCTTGCCCAAGCGCACGCGACGCAATTTCGGGCGTTATTTTGCTGGCATCAGGCGTAAATAAGAACTTGATAGCCTCCCATGCGCCGTTTGAAGATTTGCCGTCAACCGCTAAGACTTTAGTGGAATACCCAATACTTAAGCTATAAATTGCCAAAGCGATTAACAGAACAAAAAACATTGGCATCAATACTTTCGCCGCTAATTCAATACCTTTATTAACGCCCCTCGCTACAAGGAATGTAGTTAGTAACGCGAAAGCTGTGAAATAAAGGAGGACATCATTCGTAAAAAAGCCTTTGAGCCCTTTTGGCGTTGTAATCATATCCCCGAATTGACTTGAAATTTGTTCAGCCGTTTGTCCGTCAAAACTACCAAATAGGAATTTTGGTATATACATCATGACCCAAGCCGCAACGACGCAATAAAAACTTACAATTAGAAAAGAAGCAATCATCCCCACCCATGCCAGCGAGTTCCAACCGCGCGAAATATGGGATCTATCCGCCACATCATTTACGCTTCTAATTGCGCTCGATGCATTTCCAGAACGGCCAATAATAAATTCGCTCATTAGAACGGGAATACCAATGAGAAGCACACATGCCAGATAGACCAAAATAAAGGCACCGCCGCCATTTCGCCCAGCCTCTGCGGAAAACCGCCAGAGATTGCCCAACCCGACTGACGAGCCAACTGCAGCCATAATGAATGCAAAACGCGACGACCATTGTGGACTAGATTGTGAAGCTACACCTGCCATAAATTCCCCGATACTCTGTTTTAAGTATTTATTATTATTTGCATTCTTTTACGTGGTTTCAAACACGAGGTAAACACATAATTCACTTTCACGGTGAGACCTAGAGTGAGGCCAACAGCAAAGCCGCTATAACAACAAGCCCGAGCCACGTGGCAATTCTGTATCATTATGCAAATACGCAGAAAACATGAGGCCAAACCCTGCTAAGACGGTCATGACTACTGTCCCGCCATAAGAAACGAGGGGCAATGGTACGCCAACAACGGGGGCCAGTCCCATAACCATAGCCAAGTTAATAAATATATAGAGAGCAAATGTTGTGGCTAAGCCCAATATGAGTAATCTCGAAAAAATGGAACGTATCTGCATTGCCAACCAAAAGCACAATGCAATAATAACGAGATATAACCCCATCAGTCCCAGCCCGCCTAATAAACCGAATTCTTCACCAATTACTGTGAAAATAAAATCTGTTCTGTTCTCTGGTACATATTTTAAACTCGCCTGCGTACCTTGCATAAACCCCTTGCCGCTAAGCCCCCCACTGCCAAGAGCAATTTTTGACTGGATAATATGGTAACTCGCCCCCGTGGGGTCGCGTTCTGGGTTTAAAAACGTCAACAACCTCTCGCGCTGATAATCTTTCAAGCCATACCTAATAAACAATGGAATAGAAATAATAGCGAGGACGACTGAGCTAATAATAACTTTCCACCTCACGCCTGCCAAGAAGATCATGATAACACCAGTCGCTAAAATCAATAATGACGTCCCCAAATCAGGTTGCTTTAAAATTAGAACAATAGGAGCAAAAATAATAAATACTGCACCCAATATACCAACAGGATCAGAAACTCGGCGGGCTGGTAAATCATGGTAAAACCTTGCAAGGGCTAATACAATTGCCATTTTCATCAACTCAGATGGTTGCACACGGGTCAGTCCTAAATCGAGCCATCTTTGCGACCCATTTACCGTTACACCAAAAATCTCCACACCCAATAGGAGCATCAATGCTACTATATATGCAGGGTATGCCAATGAAAACCACACCCGTATATTTACAAGTGCAATCACCAACATCATGCCCATACCAATGACAAGGCGCGTGAAATGTTGTTTTGCGCCTAGATTCCACTGCCCCCCCGTAGCAGAATAAATCATCAAAACGCCGAGGCAACCCACGATGAAAATCAATACGGGCAGCACCCAATTCAAGTCGTACAATTTATTTTTTATGTCAGTAAAATTTGTAGCCACCATTATATTGCACTCTCAATACCATCATCTTTGAGTGCTTTACTCATGGTGGCTCTAAATATCTTCAGGGCAATTCCAGCTCCTGACCCCCCGTGTTCCACAAGGACTGCTGCGGCAAACCGGGGGTTGTTATAGGGAGCATACCCAACAAAAATTGAATGATCACGAAGTTTCCACGGTAAGTCTTTATTTTTTTGAACACCAGACAATCGCTCTGCAGCAGATATTCCGCGTACCTGCCCTGTCCCAGTTTTACCTGCCATTTCCATACCTAATATGCCCAAACCATTCGGTTTATAAGCCGTACCTCCTGGCACTTCGCACACCGACCGCATAGCGTTTTGAATGAAGGCCATATCTTGAGGGTCAATATCCAGTGGAGTAGATTGTTCAAGGTTTTGCCCAATGATAAGCGTTGGCCGAACAGCCGTTTTTCCATTGGCAATCCGCGCCGCCATCACGGCGAGTTGCAATGGAGATGCCAACACAAACCCTTGCCCAATACCGGCATTAAATGTATCGCCCACCTGCCAGCGTTGTCCGCGCACGGCTCGTTTCCAATCTGTTGTTGGAATCAAACCTGCCCGTTCCCC
>JAESQI010000172.1 GCA_016765255.1 Robiginitomaculum sp.
AATGATGCCCCTAGACCTTGAGAACAGCATCGACTACCGCCCACAATTTATGCTGCTTGGTTCGTTTGACGGCGTCAGTCGCTATCCAGCTCAATTTGCGTTGAAGGGCTAGGTCAAAAAAAGAGTGTGTTTTCTCGCGAGCACTGATTGTAATGATGAAGTCATCATCAGCCACGGTAATGCGATAATATTGCAACGGCAAATCACCCTTTAGGCCCGGACTATCGCCGTACATATGATAGATGGCCGCATCAGCAGATGCAAACGACATACCCCCAGTTGAAGCAAAGGCGGGCGTAAACAAGCCCAAAGTTATAGTTAGAAGAGCGGCAAACCCGCTAATAAAGAAACGTGTAATTTTCACGATATTTTCCTTTCGTAGTTGTGGTCATAATGACCGAGTGTGGGCGGTATTGCCCGTAAAACGCGAAGTCTCGCGCTGTTCTTACTTAGCCTTTATTCTCGCCGTCCACTCATCCGCATGTCTTGGGCAAAGGTCTTTATCTGGCGCAGGCGGGACAGCACATCTGTCACATAATGGCCTGTCACACGTCCCTGATTTTTTGGTCTTGATCTTCCAATCACAAAGCTTTGTAGCCCGGTGGCCACACTTGCACCGCTTTGTTTGGGTACACACGATGGCGTAACTATTGGGTGCTATTTCAACCCGTGTACACGGCATCAGAGCAGCCCTTTCTTAAGGGCCAAGGCCTCGGGCAATAGAATGGGAATAGCGTCACTAGAGGGCTTTAAATCAAACCCATCCGCACATTCAATAGCCCGCTTGGGCAGCCATATTTCGTCCAATTCATCAACATCTTCACGTCCAACCATAATGGCAAGGTCTGTGGCCGTGAAAATAATCAGTTCTATTTCGATCATATTGCTCATATTATTTCTCTGGTGGCCGATAGGCTTTGACACCTGTGATTTTCTCGACACAAATCTCTAGGCCGCGCCAGACTTTGAAATACCGAAAGGCTGGATTGAGATAACTGGTAATGATGCAATAGTGCGACCACACATCTTCTTGGTGATGAACGCGGTGATGTTTAGGGCTTTGAATAAGTCCAAAATACCGCAATCCTGAAAGCACACGAGAGTCATTGTATCTGTGCGCGAAAGCATGAAATTCATTCGCCCATGCCCCAACGATTAAAGCCGTGACGGTTATGGTATTCAGCCAGCCAAAGATTGCAAAGACACAGCCGATTAAGCCTATAAGAATGAACGTGGCATAATTGCGTTTGAGAACACTATTTGTGAGAAACTCATCAGGGTGCAGATGGTGCCGGTGATTGTCAGCGATCACACCGCCGATAATCGGCCAACTGGCCTTCCCATAATGATCTTGCGTCCAATGAATAAGGCCAGAAATTAAGTCCGCGATCAGGACTCCGATAATGATGTGAATGGCAATTTGTAACATGGTTTAATCCTTCGTGCTGGGGGGAGATTGTGTAAGCCCGTCTCGGGCCGTCCACATAGGTTTGTAATGAGTTTTACAGGCGCGACCTTTACCCATATCCATGGACAGGATTTGCCCGCTTATGACACCAATTTTGCACATACCTGCGCAGTGTTTATTGCCTTCAAAATAATGGCATTTATAACAGTGAGGCGCGTCACTAGCCCATGTCTGTCCAGCACGGACTAAATGACTTGGGGCGCGGCTTTCGATGGGCCGCATCCGCTCGTCCATAACCGCAATATCAAGTTTTGAACTCATGATTATTCCCCCTCATTACTGATGTATTGAGGGGGAATAATCGGCGTATCTGCAGGGTGAATTTTACTATCGTAAAACTCAACACCGCCAATGATGTCGCGCATGTACTCATTCAGGTTTTTACCGTTTTTGTGAACAATACCAAGGAGCCGACCAAACTTACCGCTTTTGTCTTGCACGGTTTCCATCACCACCCACACAGGTACTTCTAATGTGTGGTATTTAACCTTGCGGGGAAAGTTGTCAGGATCGAGCCCTAGAAAGCGGATCAGGCTGTCCCTGTGGTCAAACCCAATTTGTACATCTTTGGTGGTAATTCCCTTGCGTTTACTGCGTTTGATTTCTTGGCAATTGATGCCGTAAAGGCGGATAGTTTCGTCTGCCTTCCACACATGATCATACATATCGAGATTACCAACAATGGTATCGCCGTCATAGATGGCCGTCACCCTAAAGCCGTACCGATAGGCCGGGTTTGTTATAGTGCGTGTCATTTCGCCTCCTTTGGAGTTTCAGCCTCAATACGTGTGGTAAAACCCGAGGCCGATATTTCGTGCTCAACCCGTGTAATAATCCAATCTCCACCCATCAGCGGGTCAAGGGTTTTAAAGGTCAATTTATGCTCAGCCGCCATGGCTGGTGACCCTGCGCCTGTAAGGCTTAACGTGGCCTTGCCGCGAGAGAGCGCGTCCAGTTTAGCCGCCACGGCCCGCTCGGCTGTATCGCTGTCGCCGTACGTGCCACGTATCACCAAGATAGGTGTTTCCTCGCCCGTGCTAACGGCCACGCGCTCTTGGCTGCCTGCGTCGAGATAATAGGCTTTAACCGACTTGTATTTGCCACGCTCGCCGGCGCGGGCGCGGGCCGTGCTGACTTTGTGCTCGTTAATGGTAATTGTGCCGAGCGGCTTGCCACTGGCGGCTTTTACCTCGCCCCGTTTTACAAACAATAACCGACCGTTTTTAGGCATGGCCACCGCGTCGTGCTGCTGGGCCAGTCGCCTTAACATATGCATGTCATTTTCATCAATTTGGTCAAATTGTTTATAGGGCGGTGTCGAGAGTGGAATGCTCGAAAGTTCCTCTGAAACGCTGGGAATTAAACCGTGTTCGCCTGCCACCAATTCAACCAATTCCCCGATTGTGTTTTCTTCAAAACTGCGTGTCTTTTTGACCTTGAGCCCCGCCGTCATATCAGCCGCTTTGGCTTTGATGGTCAGGGTGCGCGGGCTTAATGTGGTGGCCACCTCATCAACAATATATGTGCCCTGATGTGTGAGACCTTCTTCTTTGTATCCGATGGCTGCGGTTAACGTGACGCCTTGCCTTGGCACCTCGATCATGGCCCCGCGATTATCAATAACCAGACTAAGCTGATCCGACTTAAACCCCGTTTCGTCCGATATCCGCAAAGAGATCAGACGATCACGTATAAGGTGGGTTAAATTGGTGCTATCAATTTTAATTTCAAAATCAGGTGTCATATTTACACTCCCGGTCGTTCACTTCGTTCTCTCCTCGCCTCTTCATATCAATCCCACAATCTGGTAGTTTGTTTAGCAGGCGGCGCTGGCAATTCTGGCAAAGTAATCAAAGTCCCAACGGGCAAATGCGGCGGGTGTTTTCGAATGTGTGGGTTGGCGGCCAGAACTGCAGGCAAAGCCTCGATA
>JAESQI010000173.1 GCA_016765255.1 Robiginitomaculum sp.
CGCTTGATGATAAAGAAAAAGATAGGCTCATACAAAGCTTAGAATCTATCTCCATAAAAACAGCAAGCAAAAAATGGAGTGTTCAGGATTCAGAGTATAGATAAGCAAAGTTGTCGAGGATATTGCTTTTAATGCTTGACAAGGAACCTTATGGTTTCCTATATATAGGGCACCATAAGGTTTCATAAGAGAATATAATATGTCAGAACAAGCAATATTTCAGGCCATTGCCGACCCGACAAGGCGAGAAATTATCAGTTTACTGGCAAGCAAGCCTTTGGGAGTAAACGCTATCAGCGCACATTTTGATATGACTCGCCCTGCCGTTGCTAAACACCTTAAAATACTCGAACGCGGAAACCTTATTTCCGTACAAGCCATCGGGCGGGAGCGGATCAACCACCTTGAACCCCTAGCCCTAAAAAGTATTGAAGACTGGCTTTCCCATTATAGCCACTTCTGGGACGTCAAACTATCCACATTAAAGTCGACTATTGAAAACAAACTCAGCACGGAGACAAAATCATGAAGAATACGCAACTTGTAAAAACAATATTCATTAACTCAGACCCAGACACAGTCTGGCAACATCTAACTGATAAGGACAAATTGGGTGAATGGTTTCATCCATCGGCGAACGATTTAAAGGCAAATACAGATTACCAACTCCTCAACGACAAGGGTGGAAAAATATGCTGGGGTCGTGTTACAGAATATGAAGTCCCAAAACGCCTTGTGTACACATTCACACACAATCACCTCAAGGGCGTAGAGAGTATAGTCGTATGGGAACTTTCCTCCGTTCACGGCGGAACAAAACTCGTTCTAACCCATAGTGGATTCGAAGCAGCAAACACGAATACGTTTGATCTGTTGATCGACCATGACAAAGGTTGGGACGATCATTTCAGTCGCTTGCGCGAAAAGGCATGCACTAAACCCTGATACAGCACCAAAACTAACACGACTAAGCCGTTATCAATGCAGCGCAGTCGTTTCGCATGCAGATAATAACTCACCCGTTTTTGTAAAGAGAAGCGGCGGGTTATATTTGTATTTTGAATTTAGGTGCGTTGTTGTTTGCATATTTTCATCCGAGGTCGCGTATGATCTATGCCAAAAATCTATAAATAAATCCCCGTCTTTAGTCACAAAAGTTTTCTCTGGTGTTTTTGGCAATTGTTTCACAATATCAGATTTCACATCGTCATTTTTAATCTCTAACCGGTGAACAACAGAGCCATAATCCATCATATGACTTAGCCCTGTTAATACCCAATACACGCCCTCCTTATCACTTTTAATGATCCTAATCACATTATGGGGCGTACCGCGCAAAATGATAACGCCCTGCGTAGCACCATCAGGATAATATACCAGACCACCACCAAACTCGCCAGCATTATATCCTGCAAGCCAACCATTTGACGTTCTTTTTACGCTATGAACACTGTAAGTTGCCCCCAAATAATATTGAGTCAGATAATCAAATTCTGGAAATTCAGGGAGGTCTGGACGCGCACTCAATATTGATGGAGAGGTATCGTCTGGGGGTTCGCAGAAACGGCGCGTTTTATTGATCTCTATAAATTCGTCATCATCCCGCCAGAAATACCCTGTTATATATGGCTGCCGCAAACCTGCACTTATTTTGCTGTCAGTAAGCACATGCCGCGTAGCCGCTCTTACGATTGTAAATAAATGTGTTTTTTCAATATGTTGCGCCCTGCGTCTCAACTCAGGATCAGCGCGTAATCTTTCTCTCTGCGACATGAGCATCAAAGCGTGGTTGACGTCCCTCCAAGATTTCCCCCCGTCGAGGCGCGGTAATAATTGCGACCGAATAAAGTCAGTATCGGTGTCATATTTTCTCAAAAAATCAAGGACGGCCCTATAATTTTCCAGTCGTTCATCGTGTAAATACCCCCGCATTTGCGCCGCCCATTTATCAGGTGTTTTAATATATTCAGAGGGAGGGAATGATTGCCTATAAAAGATTTCATATTGCGACTGCATATCAGACATTCTTAGGCGGTACATCCGTTCTATTTCCACGTCAAAACTGGCAAAGTAATACTCACGATAAACATCTTCATCTTTAGTCAAAATATTATCAATTCGGGTAAGACGGAGTGCTAGTATCGTATTTTTCAATCGCTTTTGATCGTGGCTACTCGCTTGTTCACGCATGGTGGTTAGAGCCGTAAAAGGTATGAGTTTAGAGACTTGGGACAAATCAGAGTTTACATATAGGCGTTCATAGAAATCAATGTCCTCATCTGTGACACGTTTCTTATTATAATATGTTCCTTTTTCCCAAAGTGTCCTACCAAGCATTATCGCCCGCACCTTTTGATTGCTGGTTAATTGTTTGTTGTCTCGCAATATTGTGCTGATTAAACGCGCCTCATCTTGTTTTTTTAATGTCCTCTATGCGGTAGAAAAAACACGCGCATCGTCACTTGACCGTAAATCCCAAAGCGCCTTGTATTCTCGCTAATAAATCAACATAGAATGGGCCATGAACATGGAATAAACCCTGCTTTTCACGCAACAAATCTAAAATCCTATCAAGATATATATCGGAAAGCTCTGTCTCTGCCCTCCCCACACCTGCATTTCTAGCAAAATATTGTATATTTTTATCGGAACTTTCGAGGGCCGCAATCAATACACTGTGCGCCCCAATCGTATTATAGGAAGAGATAATTTTCCCCAGACTCAGTGAAGGGATTTTTTTCCATAAAGACAGGATAATTTGCCACTAATGTCTATTTAATTTCGTTTTACGCTCTTCACTTAGTTCACCGAGGGCGTCAATGACATATCTCTTGGCTTCGCCTTGGTTGTTTTCCATGATGGTAAATAGCTGGTTCCAGCCTTCATCCCCATAGCGACCAAAACTATTGGCGACCGCATAATAGGGAATTTTTATATTCGTATCACTTAGCTTTTCATACCTTGCCGTATAATCTCTAAGTTCAGCTCCACATTCAACCAAAGTCTCGCACTTCATCATGGGGAGTGCACCGCTATATTGCCCATTAAGTAATGGCAACAAAAATAGAAAAATACCAAGTAATAATTTTCGCACATTATCCTCGCTTAACGTGCATGCCTCGTAATATACATCAATGTAGAGAATTATACTACGGCCCGGCAAGGTTAAATATCAGAGGGTCTGTAAGCCGGGTTCTGTACTTATTGCTAAGTGGTGAC
>JAESQI010000174.1 GCA_016765255.1 Robiginitomaculum sp.
AGCCGCCGTAAGACCAACCATAAATACCCATGCGTTCAGGGTCGACAAATCCGAGGCGTTTGAGAAAACCCGCCCCAACACTCTGGTCAATCACTTCGGATTTTCCCATGGCGCGGTAGAGATGGTCTTCGAACGCCTTGCCCCGATTGGCCGCGCCTCTGTTATCCAGTTGAAACACGACAAAGCCGTTATCGACCAAGGTTTGGGCAAAATAATCTCTGCCCCAGGAATTGCTCACTCTTTGTACGCCAGGCCCGCCGTAAACGAGGGTGACGGCAGGGCGTTTTTCCCCTGCGACAATGTCTTTTGGTTTGTAGAGAACATAGTCCATTTCTGTTCCGTCAGCAGCGTCGAGTTGTCCAAATTGAGGGGCGACATGTGAAGCAAGGTAGGGGCCGTAGGGATGGCTTTCGTCCAGTTTATTTTCATTGAGCCAAATGAGAGGTGTGCCCGTATTTGAAAATGTACGGGTTTGCGGCGGGGTTGCCGCATTTGAAAACCTGCCAATATAGCTTTTACAGTTTTGGGAAAAACTCGCATAATGACGACCATCACCGCTCGAGAGTTGTGTTAAGTTACTGCCATCAAAATTGACACTAAAAATATGGTGGTGAAGGGCTGTGTCCTGCCAGCCAGAGAAATAAAGTGTCTGGCCCTCTTCATCAACGCAATTTATCTTTGAGACAGGCCAATTTCCCTTTGTGATTTGCACGGGGTTGGTGCCACCTGCTTGGTAGCGGTAGATATGGCGGTAGCCGCTGCGCTCTGAACTCCATAAAAATCCGCCGTCCCTTAGGGGGATAAAATCGTCCTTGATATTGATCCAAGTCGGGCTTGTTTCTTCAAACATGAGGCGGCTTTTGCCTGTGCGCGGGTTGATATCAAGCATTTTTAAAGATTTATGATCCCGTGATAAAATACCTGCATAGACATGCTGGCTATCTTCGCTCCAATAGACATTGGTTAAGTAAATATCTGTCTCAAGACCAATATCAGCCCAAACAGTGCGCCGCCCATAAGTGCGCACCATGCCAAGCTTGACGGTCGCATTTGGTGTGCCTGCAAAGGGGTAGCGTTGAGCCACGGTCTCGACACCTGCGGATGAGAACTCAAGGCGGCTTTCAATGGCAATCGGGCTTTCGTCGATTTGGGTATAAGCAATTCTGCTTTCGTCAGGCGACATCCAATAACCGCGAAACCGGTTTAATTCTTCCTGAACAACAAATGAGGCGGTGGCGTTGCGAATGGTCTCGGTAGCACCAAAGGATAATCTGCGTTCTTGGCCATTGGTGAGGTCGGTGACGTATAATTCATTGCCCCTGACATAACTCACATAATTGCCAGACTCCGAGATATGCGCGTCTGTTTCAAAGCCGTCCGTTTTTGTCACTTGTGTGGCTGTGTGTGTGGTCAAATTATACACATAGACATCGCCGCCAAGGGGAAACAGGATTTGTTCAGATTTTGCGTCCCAGCTATAAGAGACAATGCCTTTACCGTATTCTCTGGCCCGCTCGCGCCTGTTTTTTTCCTCAGCGGATAGGATTTCAGGCGTGCCCAATAGATCTGTTGAGCTGACCAAAACATGGCCCCCGCCTGTAGCGAGATCATAGGCCCATAAGTCTTGTTGATTGGCATCATCGACACGCCCTTGCAAAACTGTCACCAATTTTCCGTCAGGTGATATGCGCGGTTTGGACAGGGTGGGGCCAGATAAAGCGGGATCAGAAAGGAGAATGGCGGGGGTTAAATCACCTGAGTTTATCGAAGTTGATTTAACAGAATTTGCGGTTTCACTCGTCCCGCACGCAGAGAGGCACACCGCCGTAAGGACGAAACCCGTTTTAAAATACCGCATATGATCCCCCCATTTTTAATGTGAACATATTTACAAAGCTGTGTTAGGAAAGCAAGCAAGATATAGGCGAAGCTGATGAGTAATTACGATATTTTTAACGGCGACGCGGACGGGCTTTGCGCCCTGTTGCAGCTCCGCCGCGCAGACCCGCGCACGGCTACGCTCATTACGGGGGTTAAACGCGAAATCAATTTGCTAGAGCGTGTGACCGCCAAAGCGGGGGATCATCTGACAGTTTTGGATATTTCTATGCGCACCAATCAAGTGGGATTAAAACGCGCCTTGAGCTCAGGGGCTAATATATTTTATGTAGACCATCATAATTCTGGCAGCATCCCAAAACATAAAAACCTGTTTGCCGTGATTGATACTAGTCCCACTATATGCACGTCCTTACTGGTCAATAAATGTTTGAATGGTCAATATGCAGATTGGGCCATTGTCGGGGCATTTGGGGATAATATGGGGGCAAGCGCCAATGTCCTTGCAAAAAAATTGGATATAGGTGACGTGGATATGTTGCGGTTAAAAAACTTCGGAGAATTGATAAATTACAATGCTTATGGTCGCGATGTTTCCGATTTGCATTTTGCGCCTGACGAAATGTTCAAGCGTCTACTGTGTTTTAAAACCCCGCAAGCGTGTTTGGAAGCGAGTTCAGATATAATTCGAATATTGGAATTCGGTTTTCAGGCTGACATGGAAAAGGCTGATTTGACCACTTCTTTAGCGCCAAATATTTTCTTGTTGGGTGACGCGCCTTGGGCACGTAGAATTTCGGGTAGTTTTGGAAATAAACTGGCCCGAGAAAATCCAGACCAAGCCCACGGCGTTTTGACCCATAACGTGGAGGGCGGATTTACGGTGTCAGTTAGGGCCTCTCTAAATAGTCCAAAGGGTGCGGATATATTGTGTTTACAATTTCCCACAGGTGGGGGCCGTGCGGGCGCCGCAGGGATTAACCATTTACCCAAAGAAGATTTGGATAAATTTTTGGCGGCGTTTAAAATAGGGTTTTAGTATAACCTATATCCAGTCATACCCGCCCCTGTGGCGGGTATGACTGGGTAAACCGAGCCCTGTAAAAACGTGGATACCCTACACAAGGTAGGGTATGACGGAGGGGGTAGGGAATAAAGAAGCTACTATATTTCTACCTTGGCGGCATTCTTGCGCCTGCATCAGCCCTGATGTGTTCGGCGTTGATATAGGTTTGTTCGCATAAGGTTGCGACTAATCTTGCGTATTCTTCGGTAGTGCCAAAGCGGGCCGGAAATTGTACATATGCGCGCAAAGTCTCTTTAACTTCTGGTTTCATTTGCTCGTAAATAGGCGTTTCAAAAAACCCGGGTAGAATTGTATTACATCTAATGCCTTCGCGGGCGAGGTCACGGGCGACGGGCAAGGCCATTGCGAGAATGCCGCCTTTGGAGGCCGCGTAAGCCACTTGCCCGATTTGACCGTCTTGGGCGGCAACAGAGGCCGTATTGACGATAACCCCGCGCTCGCCGTCAGGCTCGGTGGGGTCTAAAGACATCATGCCAGCAGCTGATTTGGCCACGCACATAAAGGTACCGATCAGATTGACATTGATGATTTTGTTAAAAAACCCTGCGTCATGGGCGCGGATTTCGCCAGTTTTTCGGTCGCGACTGGCGGTTTTCATACCGCCCGCAATACCTGCGCAATTGACCATGATGCGTTCTTGACCATTGACGGCGCGAACCGTCGCAAAGCCTGCGTCGACACTGGCCTCGTCTGATACATCAACGCGGGCAAAGACGCCGCCTATGTCTTTGGCTACGCTTTCGCCGCGCTCCTCGTTCATATCAAATATGCCGACTTTGACCCCTTTTGCTGCGAGAAGACGCGCTGTGCCTTCGCCGAGACCAGAGGCGCCGCCCGTAACCACAGCACTAATTTTGTTTGATAATTCCATAACACTCTCCATTCCCGATATTCAGTTTGCAGACATAGCCAAGTTCGGCTAAAATCTCAAATATATTATGCACGTTATGAAAGTTTATTTATGGGAAAGTCTATTGGACTGGCTGTACACGGCGGGGCGGGTAAATATGTTCGCAAAGATCAAGCGACTCAATTCGAGAATTTACGGCATGTCATGGGTGTTGGCAAAGATATGTTGGCGGGCGGTGCGTCTGCCCTTGACGTGGTCGAAGCCTTGGCCGTGCACCTTGAAGACGCAGGCCTTTATGTGGCTGGTAAAGGCACAGGGCCAAACAGCGCAGGCGAGTACGAACTCGACGCGTCTATCATGTGCGGGGCTACGCGTAATATTGGCGCAGTGGCGGCGATGAAGGGCTATAAAAACCCAATTTGTGTCGCCCGTGCCGTCATGGATAAAACACCCCATGTGATGTTGGCAGGTCGGGGAGCCGAGAATTTCGCCAATGCGCAAAATTGTACATTGGTCACCAATCCGCTCGATTATTATATCATTCAAGGGGTCACCCGCTTGCCCCAAGATTTGGATACGGGCACAATCGGTGTCGTGGCGCGGGACAGAGAGGGCCGCTTGGCGGCGGCCACTTCAACGGGGGGTTACTCGGGAAAATGCAAGGACGGGTCGGGGATAGTCCATTGGCGGGGGCAGGCATATGGGCCGATGAACGGGTCGCGGTTTCTTGCACAGGCCAAGGGGAATATTTCATCAAGGCGGCTATTGCAGCCGATATTTCCGCCCGTATGCGCTACGGGAATTTTTCGTTGGATCAGGCATCCCAAGGGGCGATTGACGATATGGGTGTGCAAGGTGGTTACGGGGGTGTGATTGCACTGGGGAAAGAAGGACTGCCCGTTTTCCCTTATAATTCCCAGGGCATGCGCAGAGGCTGGATTGACCAAGGTGGACAGGTAAGAGTTGAAGTATGAGCCATAAACTCATCCAAGCTTTTGAATTGCAATCCCGCCACTGCGCCGATCTAGGCTCGCCGTTTATGGCGCGCATGTGTAAAATATCCGCCCTGCTTTTAACGCCAGAAGGTGATGTGGCGAACGCTCTGTTTAACTGGGCGGGAGACGTAGCACCGGGCGGGCATAACCTACCCCTGCGCCTTATGGGGGCGTTGCACAATTTGGTTATAACGGGACAGTGTCAACCATTATCCGACATATTTCCACCCCATTACAAAGATAAAACCGACGCGCAAATTTGGGCGGGTGTTAGCGCTGCCTTTGAAACACATGCAGTGTTTATTTTAGGATTTTTGCAAAGCCCTCCACAAACCAATGAGGTACGGCGTTCGGCTATCCTCTTGCCCGGTTTTTTGTCCATTGCCAAGGCAACAAATGGACTCCCCTTTGTGCTGTCAGAAATTGGGGCCAGTGCGGGCCTGAATTTAAACTGGAACCAGTATTATTATCAATTTGGCGACAAAGAGTGGGGTGATAAAAATGCTACGGTGAAATTATGCCCGAAGTGGAGCGGGCCTGTGCCAAAACTTAAAAATATTGTCGTGCAAGAACGGCGTGGGTGTGATTTAATGCCAACAGATTTAACTGATAAAACCGAGACTACCAATTTGCTCTCCTACCTCTGGGCTGACCAAGGCGAGCGGATCACGCATACGGAATATGCATTTGAAACGGCGAGTTTATATCCATATCATGTGGATAAAATGGACGCCATTGAGTGGCTCAAACAGAGATTGTCCCAGCGATACGAAGGCGCTGTGCACGTAATTTACCACACGATTGCGTGGCAATATTTCCCGCAAAATTTGAAACGTGAAGGTCGCGCTCTCATAAAAGACGCAGGCGCAATGGCCAGTGAGACTGCCCCGCTGGCGTGGCTCGTATTTGAAGCAGACGGGCAAGAGCCTGGC
>JAESQI010000175.1 GCA_016765255.1 Robiginitomaculum sp.
CAATTTTTAGCGTCTCGCCTCCTTTGGATAGCGCGCTCCGAATACGGATTTCATTATATGAAAAATCGTCGTTTAACGGAGCTTTGATAACCCCCGCTCCTTGGATATCAGCACATGTCGCGTAATAGCCGAAAGTTGGCGGGCAGATGAGAATACTGTCTTTACCCGTTTCGCAAAATGTTCGCAGTAAGACTTCAATGGCCTCATCCGCGCCGCGCCCAACCATTAACCGTTCAGGCAAAGTGTCGTATAAATCTGCAAGCCTTTGGATGAGCTGAACGGGTTGCTGCTCTGGATACCGGTTATATCCGTCCGCCCCCGTGACAGGCGGCGGGGCCCATGGGCTTTCATTGGCGTCGAGATGCAGGGCAGTTGTTGCCCCGCCTCGGGCCGCATAGGGTTTTAAATCAACTACGGCTTTGCGGGCGATATTGTAGGGCCATTTTTTGGTCATGATAATGTCTCAAGCCGTACACTGACAGAATTGGCATGTGCGTCTAAACCTTCCATATCCGCCAAGCGCTCCACAACGGGGCCAAGGGATTTGAGGCCCTCTTTGGTTAGGCTTTGCACGCTGATAAATTTCATAAAACTCTCCAGTACGAGACCACTATAGGCCTTGGCTGCGCCAAATGTTGGTAGGGTGTGATTGGTGCCGCTGGCATAATCACCGACAGATTCAGGCGTCCATTGCCCCAAAAACACGGAGCCTGCATTGCGGATATCAGGGAGGAGGGTGTCGGGGTTTTTCACCTGCACAATCAGATGCTCGGGCGCGTATGTATTGACAATTTCAAGCATTGTTTTGCTATCGTCAACAATTATGGTTTTGCTGTGCGCTAAGGCTTTGCTCGCAATATCCTTTCGCGGCAAAGCTATGAGCTGGTTTGATATTTCCATTTCAACACGGTTAGAAAACGCCTCTGAGCGACACACACAGATCACTTGCGCGAGGGGGTCGTGTTCGGCTTGGGCGAGCATATCTGCAGCGACGAAAACGGGGTTAGCTTGGTCGTCCGCCAACACCATCACCTCGCTAGGGCCAGCGGGTAAATCTATGGCAGGGCCACCAATTTCGGAGGCGACTTGTGCTTTAGCCGCGCTGACATAAGCATTGCCGGGGCCAAATATTTTCACTACTTTTTCGATGCTCTGGGTTCCGTAAGCGAGTGCCGCAATCGCTTGCGCGCCGCCAATTTTGTAGACTTCAGTGACGCCACATAAATAGGCGCACGCGAGCAGTGCGTCAGATATTTCCCCGCCTTTTTGAGGTGGTGTGGTGATGATGATTTTTCCGACACCTGCAATTTTTGCAGGGATTGCCAGCATCATCAATGTAGACACCAAGGGCGCGCTGCCACCAGGGACATAAAGCCCGACACTTTCCAGAGCGCGGGCTATGCGAGAACACACAAGACCCTCCATAATATCAACATGTATTGATTTGGGCATTTGCGCTTTGTGAAATTTTTCAATATTGGCCTTGGCTGTTTTTAGTGCAAATTTATCCGCTGCCAGCAAAGTGTCCCATGCTTTTTTAAAGGCAGTTTGTGGAACGCGCAATTCGTTTAAATCCACCCCGTCATATTTTTTGGTAAGGGCAAATAATGCGGCGTCACCATCTTTGCGAACCTCGTCTAAAATATCCCCAACATCAATATTGGCCAACGCTGTTGGGCGAGAAAGTGCTGCCCTTCGCTCAGTCTCGTTAAGTTGTGACCAGAGTAAGGTTTGCATTTAAGCCAACATTTTTTCAATGGGTAGGACGAGAATGGAGCGAGCCCCGTGATCTTGCAACGCTTCTAGGGTTTCCCAAAATACATTTTCCGTACACACGGCCTGCACGGCCACAAGATCATCACTACCGCCTAGAGGAATAATGGTGGGCGCGTCGGAACCCGGCAGGATTTTGGTGATGTTTTCGATTTGTGATTTGGGGGCGTTGAGCATGATATATTTAGACCCTCGTGAGCGCACCACCCCGTCAAGCCGACTAACAAGTCGGTCATATGTATCTTGTTTTGAGGGAGATAAAGTTTCAAGGGATTTAATCAAAACCGCTTCGCTTTCCAAAATAGTTTTAAACGCTTTCAAGCCGTTAGCTTCTAATGTCGCCCCTGATGAAACGAGGTCACAAATGGCTGCCGCTACACCGATACGCGGGGCCAGTTCCACCGCGCCTTTCATCTCAATAGGCGTGGCGTCAATCTTATTGTCTTGCAAATACTTCGCTAAAATACTTGGGTAGCTTGTCGCTATTTTTGTGCCCTTTAAGTCCTCTACCCTAGAGATGGGCCCCTTTTCAATACTGGCCAGAGCCAGCCTACATTTGGAAAACCCAAGCCGCCTCTCCGTATCAATCTTCATACGCCCACCCGAACTTAGCACTTCTTCTAGCAATACATTTTCGCCAACAATGCCGAGATCACTGACTCCACTTGCCACAAAGTTGGGAATGTCATCATCACGGACGAGAAAAAGATCAATTGGCATATTCTTAACCCGTGCCAATAAACCGTCACCACGCACCGTAAATTTCAAACCGCATTTCTTAAGAGCGGCGAAGCTTTCATCTGCCAAACGACCTTTTTTCTGAACGGCAATTCTAAGTCTATCGGTCATTTTTTTGCTTTCTTTTGACGCTCTAAGATGGCGCTATATCCTTGGTGTGGTTCCTCGTTGAGGAAACGTGCCACCCTGCCAATGGTGGTGGTGCTGACCCCAGTTTGTGCGTTTATATCCCGGTAGGATAATTTTCCGACATTCAAAATTTGTGCCACATGCCAACGCTCGGACAAAGCCCGTAATTCGGCAGGCGTACATAAATCAGTCAAGAAATTTTCCATTTCGGATAGGGAGTGCACAGAGAAAAAAGCTTGCGCCAATTCCTTGCGGTGCTTTTGGACTTGCCCTTTTGTTGTTTTCATAAGTGTCTGCATCAAATTGCCATTCCATCAATTGTTATAATGTGTTAATGTGCTAATACAGTAGGCGTTTTGTTATATCAAGGTTAAATTACAAGAAAATAATATTTCTTGATGGGGCGGGAGAGTGAACAAAATTTTCTTAAGCATATTGTCATACCAAAATACGCTGGAGTTTCATGCTTAAAACATAGGGTTTGATGAAACATTGAGATCCCAGATCAAGTCTGGGATGACAGAAATGTATATGTATAAATTTCATATATCTTTTTATTGTCATTCCAGCGAATGCTGGAATCTGAAACACGCTCACAATTGCGGATTGTTCTCGGTCCCAGATAAAGTCTGGGATGACAGGGATGAGAGAAAACGACCTAACACAGGGTGGAGGTGTGGCGAAGGAGGAGAGAGGGCATATCTAGGTTTTAAGGCATATCTAGGTTTTAAGGTATACCTCCATTAACCCCACCACTCCTCGGGCTTGACCCGTGGTCCATATGCTGGGGCTGTGTGTTGCCGAACCAGTGTATGGGCCCCGCACTAAATGCGGGGACTGGAGGGTGCAGAATTACTTTAAGGATCAGAGAAACGGCCATTGGTTTTGGCGAGAGTTCGTAAAAGCTTTGCGGGTTTCCACGATTTAGGATCGGTTTTGGCAAATTCTAAAATGCCGTCATAGACGGTTTTTACGCCAATTTGGTCACCGTAAAACATCGGCCCGCCACGGTAAGCAGGGAAGCCGTAGCCGTGAATAAACACCATATCTATATCAAGGGCACGCAACGCAATGCCTTCTTCTAGGATTTTAGCCCCCTCATTGATCATGGCAAATAGGATACGGTTTTGAATTTCGGTGTCTGTGAATGTGCGCCGCGTAATCTGCTTGCGCTTTGACGCGTCCAAGATCAATTTTTCCACAATCGGATCGTCAACCGGCGTGCGGTTACCGTCTTTATAGCTATAATACCCTGCCCCAGTTTTCTGGCCAAGCCGACCAAGGTCATAGAGCTTATCGGCGATATCTACATAGCGTTCATTCTTGGGGCGTGTTGCGTCTTCGCGGCGTCTTGTGTGCCAGCCAATGTCAATCCCTGCTAGATCAGAGACTTGAAACGGCCCCATGGCCAACCCGAAATCTCGCATAGCCCGGTCAACATCTTGGGGCATGGCCCCGTCTTCAATCATAAAATCGGCCTGCTTGCGGTAGGACTTTAAAACTCGGTTGCCGATAAATCCGTCGCAAACCCCTGCAACGACGCAGACCTTACCAATGGATTTTCCAACCTGCATGACTGTGCCCAAAACCTCGTCAGATACACTATCGGTGCGCACCACTTCGAGGAGTTTCATAATATTAGCAGGACTAAAGAAATGCATACCGATCACGTCAGAGGGTCGTTTAGTGACTTTTGCCAGAATATTGATATCAAGATAGGATGTATTACTGGCCAAGATACAGCTCGGTTTGGCGAGGGCGTCGAGTTCGCGGAATATGGATTTTTTAATCTCCATATTTTCCGTAGCCGCCTCTATGATCAGTTCAGAATTGGAGGCGGCCTGCATGTCAAAAATCGCTGATAAATTGTCCAAGCGTTTGCGCATTTGAGGGGCTGTAATCCTGCCTTTTGTAACACTGCCTTTATACGTGTTATAGATGCGAGCAAGAGCTTTGTCTTGGGCGTCTCTATTGATGTCAAACAATTGAACTGCGTATCCGCCGTCTAAAAATGCCATGGCAATACCGACACCCATCGTGCCTGCCCCGAGTATAGTGACGGTTTTGATCTCTCGGATTTTACTCGTTTTAAGTCCCGGGATTTTGCCCACTTGTCGTTGGGCGAAAAATGAATGGATCAGGCCAGAGCGCTGGTCGCTTGCCATGCAGTCCATAAATATTTTCCGCTCGCGCTTTAACCCTTGCGCAAAGGGAAGGTGTGCAGCCTCAACTGCTTCCAAGGCTTTAATCGGTGAGAGTTGACCACGCGCGCGGGCTTTGGTTTTTTTGGTCAAAGCCTCAAAGCCTTTGGGGTCGGCGAAGGGGAGGGTGGTAATCGTGCTGAGGGCGGGACGAATTTCACCGCTCTTTAGTTTGACGTTGAAAAACGTAATGCTTTCCTCTAGCAAATCTTGCTCAAAAACGGCGTCTAAAATCCCTGCCGAGAGCGCTTTCTCTGCGTCCAAAGGTTTGCCAGTTGTAATCATCGCAGCTGCTTTTAACGCGCCTATTAACCTTGGTAATCTCTGTGTACCGCCTGCGCCTGGGATCAAGCCAAGATTAACTTCGGGTAGGCCTGTTTTGGCCGTCTTTGCGCCAACACGGTAACGACACCCGAGCGCCACTTCTAGGCCGCCGCCAAGAGCCGCGCCGTTAATGGCCGCCAAAATAGGCACGCGGCAGGCCTCAATGGTATTGATAACATCAGGTAGATGAGGCGCCAGTGGCGGCTTGCCAAATTCTTTGATATCTGCGCCGCCAATAAAAATACGCCCCGCACCAATGATGACCGCGCCTTTGATAGCGGCGTCTTTATTGACGCGCTCAATGGCTTTTACTAAACCTTGCCGCACATGGTGGGACAGGGCGTTGACAGGTGGATTATCAATAGTAAGCACAGCAATATGGCCGTACATTTCAAAAGAAACACTCATACTAAATACCTTAATCGTCTAACAGATTGTCTAATCGTTCGGATAGCTTCTCTGGATCATCTGGGCTGGGTGGGGTGCTTGACATATCAAGCTCATTATCAGCAGGTGTGTTGATATCTGGCCCTTCTAACTCGCTCGCCATTTCCAGAGCAGGCTTCCGCTTGGCATGACTTTCATAGCGGGGGTGGATCAACTCCCCAGTTTTTCCGTAGGACATGACCAGCCTTTGCCAATCACTTTGTGTATAGTTAAAGGCAGGCCCGTCAGGATCAAGATCAGACCAGTCAGCTTCTATGGGCGCGGTTGCTGCCCGCAAATGCCACGCCCGTGCGTCAATGGCATTGCCGAGTAAATCCTCTGCCATGCCCGCCAATGTACAGAGACGAGCAGATGGCTCGCCCTCTCGTAAAAGGGTGCCAAGGGATTGCAAAGCCTCCACACCATTATTGCTTCGTAAAGCCTCTTCAGCTCCTAGAATAAAACTTTCGCGGTGAGCAGGATTGGTTTTTATGAGACCGTTCACTTTCTTGGCTTGTACTTTTTCAGGCTCATTGCCAAAAATATCTCGATGAGACAAAGCCAGCGCAGGATGGGGGTTTTGACCCCATGCTTTTTCAATTAAGTGCGCGGCTTTTTTACTGTCCCCATTATGGTGCAGCAAGCGAGCGGCGAGGGCGCTGGCGGGGGCAAATTCAGGGCTAGCAGAATGGGCTTGTTGGGCAATGTCCACGGCCCGTTCCGTTTCCCCTAATTTTTCTAAACCGCTGGCTTGAGCCGCTAACAGTACAGAGCGCGTCCGCTTTGCTTCGGCTTTGTCGATTGTTTTGCGCTTTTCTGCAGCGCTAAGACTGTCGAGTGCTCCCGCCCAGTCCTGTAAGGAAATTTGCGATTTAAACAAGAAATCAAAAGCCCAGCCACAAGATTTAGGATTATCTACCGCTTGCTGCGCCGTATCGAGCGCGCTGGCATAATCCCCTCGCTCAAACGCCAAGCGTGCTAAGCCGTGCAAGCCTGCCATTTTCGTTTTTGGGTTTTCCAAAAGAGTAGAATAATGGCTATGGGCATCTTCCATGTCACCCGCAACTTCTGCAGCTTTAGCAGCGACGAGCCCTGTTAAGGCAGGGCGGCCCAAAAGATCGGCGGCGCGCTTTGCCTGTTTACGTGCATTCTCTCCATTGCCTGTTTCACAAGAAAATAGGGCGCTCTCAAGTGCGTCAATACCGTTTTCGCCCCGCTTGCGACCAAAACCAGTTTTGACCCGCCTTGGTAAACGCCAGAGCCATGTCAGTAAAGACCACAGGGCGATGAGGGCGATGACAAAAACTACGCCTGCAAGAATAGCCGCCTGCAGACGAACACTTACGGCATTGTTTGTCAGGTCTTTGGGTTCGCTGGCGAGTAAACTTAATTGCATCCATTGTTCATTGCCTACGTAAAGAAGAACAGCGACGAGAGCCAGAAGCAGTATGAGAGGAAGGATAAGGTAGCGGGCCATATTTATCTTTCTAATTCATTTGTAACGGATGTTTGCAATATTTTTTGGGCTTGTTTTGCGGCAATGACCCAATCTATTGTCATAGCGCGTACAGGAGGGTTGAGTTTTTTTATCCCCGCCAACGCGTCTTCAATGCGCCCCGCTTTTATAGCCGCTTCAACACTGTTGATGATCGTTAGAGGCGGTGTGTTGTCATCGCGGACTTTGATATGTTTGCTGAGGGTTTTTTGTAGCCAGCTCGGTTTTTTCAACGCGATTTTTTGTTGCGCCTCTACGGCAGCTAACATTTCCTTGCGCGGGAAACTCTCTACCAAGACACGTAAAATTTCAGTACGGTCATTCTCAGAAAGAGTTTTGGAAGCGTGTGTATCGGGTAGGTCAATTGGCTCTGCACTGGCGCTTGGAAACCCTACCGAAGAAACTGTTTCTATTTGGCTTTTTTGTAATTCAGTAATTTGGGATTCCAGCGCCGACAGACGCGTGAGCAAAGTATTTGCGCCCGCACCCGTTGCGCCGTCTTTCATATTGAGGGCCAATTGGGCATCTACTTTATTGGTCAAGTCTAAAAGATTTGATTCCAAACTGGCAAAATTATCATTGCCTTGATTATTGTCTGCTTGCGCATTGGTCAGTACGTCAATGTTTTGGCTTTGCTCTGACACTGTTGCCCCTAATTTCGCCGTATTGCCTGTGTTGGTTTTGATCCTATTTTGCAAGGTTTTTAGGGTCTGCTCAATGGTTTTACGCGCTTTGGTCTGCGTATTCAGATCAGCTTGTAAAGCCGCAACAGTTTGCGTGATCGCGTCCGTCTGGGAGGTGCTTTTAAACATGGCAGGGCCGAGCCAACCAATTGATCCGCCCATGAGTGTCGCCAATAGCGCCAAAAATACGGCCCCCGCCCGACTGATCCCTTTTTGGTGGGTTTTAGCTTTTTCTTTGGGATGGACAATTGAATTAAAAGCAGGTGTTTTTTCAGTCTGGTCTTTCTTGGTATCCGTCTTTTTGCGGGAGGACTTATGTTGGCCTGCGGACGTTTTTTTATCGTCTATGCCGTCACGCGCATCCGCGTCAGTATCTAAGCCAGTCTCTGGTTTTTTGTCGCTCATCCATAGTCTCCTAATGCCTTAGTTTACGCCGCTCCCCCCCCTACTTCAAGCCCTGTCTCACGGCAGACATGTATTTCAAGCGTTGCCTAGTTGAACCGTGCAAGCTATGGAAACCTATGAAAACAACATCTGTCAAAACAGCCACTAAGACCTCAGCTAATTCAATGCTGGTTTTGGGCATTGAAAGTTCATGCGACGAGACGGCAGTGGCTGTTTTGTTGCGAACTGAAAGCGGGGATATCCATATTCTGTCTTCATTGATTGCCTCTCAAGACGAAGCTCATGCGCCTTACGGTGGAGTGGTGCCAGAAATTGCCGCCCGTGCCCATATGCAAAAAATAGAGGGCTTGGTTTTGGCGGCGGTTCAAAAGGCCAATATAGAATTTAAAAATTTACACGCGGTCGCCGCCACGGCTGGCCCGGGCTTGATCGGCGGCGTGATCACAGGCTTGATGTGTGCCAAGGGTCTAGCGCTGTCGTTGGATATTCCCCTGCTGGCTATCAACCACTTAGAGGGACATGCTCTCTCTCCGCGTTTAACCGACCATTGCCCTTTTCCGTATCTATTGTTGTTGGTTTCAGGTGGTCATACGCAGCTTTTAAATGTGGAAGGTCTGGGGCAATATAAACGGCTGGGCTCAACCGTTGACGATGCGGCGGGCGAAGCTTTTGATAAAACGGCCAAAATTATGTGTCTGGGATTTCCGGGTGGGCCCGCTCTTGAAAAAGTGGCCAAAAATGGGGACGCGGGGGCGATTTCTCTGCCCCATCCATTTAAGGGTAAACCCCATGCCGATTTTTCCTTTGCAGGCCTCAAAACAGCCACCGCGAGAGCCTATGCAAATTTTGGTGTGGCTACAAAAAAGAACAAGTCGGATTTGGCGGCGAGTTTTCAACGCACCGTGACCAATATAGTCTGTGAGCGCACAGAACGGGCTATGGACATGTTTAAGCGAGGACAACCAAAAGGCGTGCCGCTTCGTTTTGTGGTCGCTGGCGGTGTGGCGGCCAATCAAAGTATTCGCAAAGGCCTTGAAACACTCTGCGCCAAACACGGGTTTGCCCTGATCGCTCCGCCGCCAATATATTGTACGGACAATGCGGCTATGATTGCTCTCGCAGGAGTTGAGCGCTTGGCGGCAGGGTATAGTGACGGGCTTGACGCCAAAGCCAGACCGCGCTGGCCTTTGGACGAGAAAAGTGCCAGACATAATCCAGCCAGTGGGTCGGGACGCAAAGGGCCAAAATCATGACACAGAAAATTTTCCAAAAATTTGGTGTGATTGGCGGAGGCGCGTGGGGGACGGCCTTGGCACAAAGCTTGGCAAGTGCGGGGCGCGACGTTGTTTTGTGGACTTTTGAACAAGAATGCGCGCAGTCTATAAACACCAAGCATGAAAACACGCTCTATCTCCCAGGTGTGAAATTATCCAAGTCCATTCACGGGACAAGTGATATGCCCGACCTTGAAAATGTTGATGCGCTTTTGGCCGTTCCGCCCGCTCAATTTATGCGCGCCACTCTACGAGACTATGCCCCGCACGCCAAAGACGGCCTGCCGATCATATTGTGTTCGAAAGGGATTGAGCACAATAGTCTGGCATTTATGGCCGATGTTTTGGGCGATGAATTACCAAAAGCAAGACCTGCAGTGCTTTCGGGGCCAAGCTTTGCTGTTGATGTGGCGGCAGGACTTCCCACGGCTGTGACTTTGGCAGTCAGTGACCCAGTACTCGGCGAAAGACTTTCCCACGCCATCGCCTCACCAGCGTTTCGTCCCTATCTCAGTGATGATATAATCGGAGCTGAAATTGGCGGCGCGGTCAAGAATGTGTTGGCGATTGCGTGCGGCATTGTGCTGGGCAAAGGGCTCGGGAAATCGGCCCACGCTGCTGTGATTGCGAGAGGGTTTGCCGAAATGACACGGCTTGGCACGGCGCTAGGCGCCACACGCGAAACTCTGTCAGGCTTAAGTGGTCTGGGGGATTTGGTATTAACATGTTCCAGCCCGCAATCACGTAATATGTCTTGCGGACTTGCGCTTGGGAAAGGCGAGAGTTTAAAAACCATTATGGATGGGCGCTGCGCGGTCACTGAAGGGGTGGCGACAGCCCCTGCACTCTATAAACTCGCGCAAAAACACGGGGTTGAAATGCCGATTTGCTTTGCGGTTGCTCGTATTTTGGACGGTCAAATAAGTGTGGACGGCGCCATCGCCGCATTGTTGGGGCGAGCGCGCACACAAGAAAACTAGAGGGGCGTGACCCTAAGGTGCGCTTGCCTCAAGGCTGAGTGCATGTACTTTGCCGTCCATTTCTTCTGATAGCGCGTCCATTACCGCTCTGTGCCGCGACAGAAGGTTCATGTCTTTGAAACTATTGGCGACAATCACCACATGAAAATGGCTCTCTCCACTGCCATGTTTCTTGGCATGATCCTTCGCTCCTGCATGGTGAGCGTGTTTGTGAGACTCATCAATTATGTCTAAATGCACTGGATTGAAGTTTTTTATCAGTTTTTCCTTGATTGCAGATGCAATTGGCCCCATTTTAGAGTCCCCCTTTTGGCACGAAATGTGCCCTACAGACTATGAAAGACTACGCACACATGTCCGATGATTTTAAATACACTATGAAAGGCCTCGATATACGCATAAAGCCGCCTGGTCAAAAACTAAAACCAGAAGAAAAAGAATGCGAATGGGCGGGATGTGTCTCCAAAGGCGGCTGTAAAGCGCCCAAAAGCCCGGACCAACTCCGTGAATATTATTATTTTTGTCCCGCTCATGCGCGTGAGTATAATAAAAATTGGAATTTCTTCTCTGGCATGAGTGATGAGGATATTACCCAGTGGCAAGTGGGGGCGCGGCACGGTCACAGGCCCACATGGGACGTGCGTAAAAATACCAACGAACGTGCAAAAACCCGCCGTAAAGCCAAGGCAGGGTCTGCTGCGTTTTCTGATGATTATAATATTTTTGGCGACGGGGCGGAAGTGCCCAACGAAGCTCCGCGCAAACGTTTGTCGAAATTACAAATAAAAGCGCTAAACGATTTGGGACTAGACGAGTTTTCTGGCCCGAAAATGGTACGCGAGCGCTATACCCAATTGGTCAAGCAACTGCATCCTGATGCCAATGGCGGCGACCGCACCACCGAGGCCTCTTTCCAGCGCGTGGTCAAAGCTTATAAAGTGCTAAAAACCACCAATTTGACATAAATTCCAAGGTATTATTATGAGCGATATATTCCCGATTTTTGAACCGGATATTACGGTTTCGGCGCGTAAGGTTTTTGGTGTTGATTTTGACATGCAAGTACCGGCGTTTAGCAAAACATCCGAGCATGTCCCCGAACTTGACACGGCCTATAGATTTGATCCTGAAACCACGCGGGCTATCCTTGCGGGTTTTACCTATAACCGCCGTGTTATGGTGCAGGGCTATCACGGTACGGGAAAATCCACCCATATCGAACAAGTGGCGGCGCGCTTAAACTGGCCAATGGTGCGCATAAACCTCGATAGTCATGTGTCGAGAATTGATCTGGTGGGCAAGGACGCGATTGTCCTCAAAGAAGGCAAACAAATTACGGAATTTCGCGAAGGCTTGCTACCGTGGGCTTTGCAAAACCCTGTTGCGCTTGTGTTTGATGAATATGATGCTGGGCGTCCCGATGTGATGTTCGTCATCCAAAGGATATTAGAAGCTCAAGGCCGCCTAACTCTGCTCGACCAAAACCGTGTCATTACACCCCACAAAGCGTTCCGCTTGTTCTCGACGACCAACACAGTTGGTCTCGGTGATACAACAGGGCTTTATCACGGAACCCAACAGATTAACCAAGGCCAAATGGACAGGTGGTCTATAGTCACGACGCTGAACTATCTTGGCCACGATGAAGAAGCCGCCATTGTGCTGGCTAAATCGCCCACATATGACAACGCAGAAGGCCGCGATATTTTGGCCAAAATGGTACGGGTCGCAGACATGACCCGCAACGCCTTTATGGCAGGCGATATCTCTACACTTATGTCGCCCAGAACCGTCATAAACTGGGCCGAAAACGCCGACATATTCGAACGCGATATCGCCACAGCTTTTCGCATGACCTTCCTAAATAAATGCGACGAGTTAGAGCGCCCCGTCATCGCAGAATTCTACCAACGTGCCTTCGGCGAAGACTTGCCCGAGAGTTCAGCTACGGTGATGGTCGCTTAGGGTGTGTCCGAAACAGCTCCCATAGATACGTTCAAACGGGCCCTTGCGGGGGCGACGAAGGCTTTGTCTGGAGTACGGGAAGTTGAAATTGGCTTTGGGGGCGATGTGGCGGGGCTTGTGTCCCGAGACGGTGAAAAACATATTGTTTTGCCTATACCGCAAGCAAACCGACCAAATCGGCCATAGCAAAATCTCGCGGAGAAGCAGACGCGCTTGCTTTGCGGCTGGCCTTACACGACGTGGATATATTTACCCAAAATCAGCCAAAGCCTGGGCCAGCGCGGGCCATATATGAGGCTTTGGAACAGGCTCGGGTTGAGAGCCTTGGCGCGCGGGTTATGAATGGGGTCGGGGCTAATCTCCACGCGGCCCAAGACGCTCGTGCTCGTAAACGGGGTTTTGCGCAAAGTGGGTTGTCACAATCAGACGCGCCGCTGGCCGAAGCGGTTGGCGTATTGGCTCGCGAGGTGTTTTCTGGACGGTCTGCGCCCAAAGGAACCAAGGGGCTGCTGGCAGCGTGGCAAAAATACATCGAGGAACTGGGCGGATCGGAGCTGCATACCCTATCTCAAAATTTGGGAGATCAGCAAGCATTTTCAAATGCAGCTCAAGATTTGCTGAAAGCCTTTGATCTGGGCGACGAACTGGCCGATCTTGATCCACAAGACGAGGACGGGGAAGAGGCTAAGGAAGGGGAGGACGAGACTCCGCAAAATGCGCAAGACCAAGAAGAACAATCTGATCCGGGAGCCGCGCAAATCGCCGAGGCTGACAGTTTGGATGACCAAGAAATAGAAGGTCAAGACAGTATTGATGTGGACGATATGGAGGGTGATGGGAGCGAAGGGGATAGCGACGCTGACGCCGTGCATAAACAGGCGGATATGTCCAATGCCCACCCACCTTATAAGGTTTTTACCAATAAATTTGACGAGGTGATAAAGGCGGAAGACTTGTGCGAAATGGACGAACTTGCGCGCTTGCGTACATATCTGGACGGGCATATGGCTGGGCTGGCCTCGGTGATCGCGCGGCTTGCCAACCGATTACAAAGACGGCTTATGGCCCAACAGCAACGGACTTGGAATTTTGATCTGGAAGAAGGAATTCTCGATACATCTCGTCTGACCCGTGTAGTCACAGACCCCATGATGGCTTTGTCATTTAAGGAAGAAAAAGCCACGGAATTTAGGGATACTATTGTTACAATCTTAATCGATAATTCAGGCTCTATGCGTGGGCGACCCATTATGATGGCGGCGGTGTGCGCCGATATTTTGGCCCGTACGTTGGAGCGCTGCGCGGTTAAGGCAGAAATTTTAGGCTTCACCACGCGGGCTTGGAAGGGCGGCGCGTCTTTTCAAAGCTGGCTCGGGGCGGATAAACCTGCAAACCCGGGGCGCTTAAATGATCTGCGCCATATAATTTATAAAAGTGCCGATATGCCTTGGAGACGGGCTAAAAATAATCTGGGCTTGATGATGCGCGAAGGCCTGTTGAAAGAAAATATTGACGGGGAAGCTTTGGAATGGGCCTATGGACGCCTGATGGCACGACCTGAACAGCGGCGAATTCTCATGGTAATCTCTGACGGCGCGCCCGTAGACGATGCCACGCAATCGAGAAATAAATCGGGCATGTTAGAAGCGCACCTCCACGAAATGATCGACAAAATCGAAAACCGCTCGGACGTAGAATTGATCGCTATTGGCATAAATCACGATGTCACCCGCTGGTATTCTCGCGCCGTGACCATTACTGATGTTTCTGAACTTGGCGGTGTTATGACCGAAAAACTAGCCGAACTCTTTACGGAAACACCAAAGAGAAAGCAAAGAGGAAAGCGGCGACATGCGCACTAAAAACGGGTTGCCGTTGCAAATTGGATAATTGGGCTAAAACCGCCTATGCTCTCTTGCGTTGGCAATGTTTTTTTGAGGATATGATTATGCGTAAATTCTTCCCAATGTCAGCTTGCATTTTGGTGGCTTCGTGTGGAGGGGCGTCTACCGTATCACCGACCCCGCCACCTCCTCCGCCGCCTGTAGCCGTTTTTGGCACAGGGCCAGCCGACTGTGTTGGTGGCCTTGCTGACGGATATGCGTGCAACGGGATCACACTTGAAAAAAACATAACCCTTGCAACTTTTGGGGCGGGGTATGGCAATGATATCTGGGGCTGGACAGATCCAGATACTGGGATTGAATACGCCTTGATGGGTTTAAATAACGCGACGGCCTTTGTGCGGATTGATAACCCGAAAGTCCCTGTTCTGATTGGCAAATTGCCAACGCAGACGATCGCGTCCACATGGCGGGATATCAAAGTCTACAAAAATTATGCATTTATTACGGCGGACGTGTCTGGCCCGCACGGTATGCAAATATTTGACCTGACTCGTCTTCGTACCAATAACACCAATGTGACATTTACTGCAGACGCCCTCTATTCAAATTTTGAAAATGCCCATAATATCGCCATCGATGAGACCAGTGGCTATGCCTATATTGTGGGCACAAATACATGTGGAGGTGGACTGCATATTGTTGACATCAGTGACCCTTTAAATCCTGTTTTTCAGTCTTGCCACGCAGCAGACGGCGACACCCACGATGCCCAATGCGTGAGCTATATTGGGCCTGATCCTGATTATGCGGGCAGTGAAATTTGTTTTGATTCCAATGAAGATTCTATCGCGATTGTCGATGTCAGCGACAAGGCCGCACCCGCCAGCATTGCCAGTCAAGTTTATCCAGACCTTGGTTTTACCCATCAGGCTTGGCTAGATGACACACAAAAATTTCTGGTTGTAAATGATGAATTTGACGAGCGAAATTTCCGCGTCAGGACAAGCACAATTGTCTTTGACGTGTCTGATTTGGACGCGCCGACATATCTATACACCCATAAAGGCACGACCAATTCCATAGACCATAATTTATATATTGTTGACAATAAAATGTACCAAGCCAATTATAGTTCAGGTTTGCGGATTTTGGATTTCACGGATCTGGCCACAGATACGCTCACCGAAACGGCTTTCTTCGATACCTATCCTGAAAATAACGAGACGGGTTTTGATGGGGCGTGGAGTGTCTATCCGTTTTTTACCTCTGGTACAATCATCGTCAGTGATACGAGGCGAGGTTTGTTTATCCTCGCCCCTCAATAGACAGTATTTATCCCAATTTTCCGTGGCAGTGTTTGAACTTTTTACCGGACGTACATGGGCAGGGCGCATTTCGGGAAATACGGCCATTTTCGGCTTCATATTTTGCTTGGTCAAACCCGTCAGAAACAAGGGAATTCATAGGAGCCGTTAAGGCAGGTTGTGTAGGGTCTTGCAACGCGCTAGGATTAAAGTCTGCATATTCAGTCGGATTAAAGGCGGGTTCCGCTTGTGGCTCGGGGGCTTGCGCTTGAATTTGAATGTTCATCAATAGGCGCGTCACCCCTTCGCGTAAATTGGTCAACAGACTATCAAACATGGTAAAAGCTTCGCTTTTATACTCGTTTAAGGGATCGCGTTGGCCGTAACTGCGCCACGTAATCACAGATTTCAAATGATCAAGTTGTTGCAGATGGTCTTGCCAATTGCTGTCAATGGTTTGTAAAAGCACTTGCTTTTCAACGCTTTGCACGGTTGGTACATCGAGTTGCCCAAATTTATCCTCAAACACTTTATCAGATGCTTGCGTAAACCGTTCCAGCATTTCCTCGTCTGCAATCCCTTCTTCTGCCGCCCAATCGCTAAAGGCGGGGGCGAAACCAAGCAGCTCTTGTGAGCGAGTGGTGAGGCCTTCAATATCCCATTGCTCTGCGTAGGCTTTTTTAGGGACATGGGTATCAATCAGGTCTTCACAAATTTGGTGACGCATGTCTTCGATGACGTCAGACACATCGTCGTCGGTCATAAATTCGAGGCGTTGTTCAAAAATAGTTTTGCGCTGATCATTCATCACATCATCATATTTAAGCAAGTTTTTACGAATGTCGAAATTGCGGGTCTCGACGCGCCCTTGGGCTCGCTCAACTGCTTTAGACATAAATTTATTGGTCAGGCTTTCGCCTTCTTCCCAGCCGAGTTTCCCCATCATGTTTTTGAGGCGGTCGCCACCAAAAATACGCATCAGGTCATCTTCTGTGGAAATATAAAATTTTGAATGACCTGGATCCCCTTGGCGGCCCGTCCGTCCGCGTAATTGGTTATCAATTCGGCGGCTTTCATGGCGTTCCGTACCCAAAACATAAAGCCCACCAGCGTCGAGTGCTTTCTGTTTGAGCGTAGCCACTTCGGTTGTGAGTTTTTCAATGGCGGATTTGCGATCAGCCTTGCTTAACCCTTGCTCAATTTCTTGCTCGATACGCATATCCAGATTGCCGCCAAGTTGAATATCCGTGCCGCGACCTGCCATGTTGGTGGCGATTGTCACTGTGCCTGGTACACCCGCTTGAGCAATAATCGCCGCTTCCTGATCATGATAGCGAGCGTTGAGCACATTGTGCTGCAGGTTCTTCTTAGATAAATGAGCGGATAGTTTTTCAGATTTATCAATGGAAACCGTGCCCACCAACATGGGTTGGCCTTTGGCTTGGCAGATTTTTATTTCTTCGACAATTGCGTCAAATTTTTCCCGCTCCGTGCGGTAAATCACGTCTTCGTCGTCAATGCGAAGCATGGGGCGATTGGTCGGAATTTCTAGGACATTGAGTTTGTAAGTTTCGTAAAATTCTGTGGCCTCGGTGACCGCCGTGCCCGTCATGCCTGATAGTTTTTCATACAGGCGGAAATAATTCTGGAAGGTGACAGAGGCCAAAGTGACATTTTCTGGCTGTACTTCAACTCCTTCTTTGGCTTCAATGGCTTGGTGCAAGCCTTCGGACATGCGCCGCCCTTCCATCATCCGCCCCGTGAATTCGTCAATCAACATAATGGCATTGTCTTTGACGATATAATCTTTGTCGGCCACATATATTTTATGGGCCCGCAGAGCTTGGTTGATATGGTGAACAATGGTGATGTTCTCGATATCGTAGAGGCTTTCGCCTTCGAGCAGGCCTTTGTCCCGCAGGATTTTTTCGATTTGCTCATTACCGTCTTCGTTAAAAACGGCGGTTTTTGCCTTTTCATCAACATCATAACCGTCTTCGGTAATCAGAGGGATAAAGTTGTCGATTTGCTGGTAAAACTCGGAACGGTCGTCAGTAGGGCCCGAAATGATCAGAGGAGTACGGGCTTCGTCGATTAAAATACTGTCAATTTCGTCAATAATGACAAAATGATGCCCGCGTTGAGCCATGGTCTCGACCGAAAATTTCATATTATCGCGGAGATAATCAAAGCCAAATTCGTTATTTGTGCCGTATGTGACATCACAATTATAGGCATCTTTACGTTCAGGGTCTGATAGGCCGTGCACAATGCAGCCTGTGGTTAGGCCTAGAAAAGTATAAACTTGCGCCATCCAGTCGGCGTCCCGTTGGGCCAAATAATCATTGACGGTGACAACATGAACGCCTCGGTCGGTGAGGGCGTTTAGGTAGACGGCCAAGGTTGCAACGAGGGTTTTCCCTTCTCCCGTGCGCATTTCAGCAATTTCGCCTCTATGTAAAGATATGCCGCCGATTAACTGGACATCATAATGACGTTGCCCGAGGCTCCTCTTGCCAGCTTCGCGAACAACGGCAAAGGCTTCGGGCAGGAGATCATCTAGGCTTTCCCCGTCTTTATAGCGGGTTTTAAATTCGCCCGTTTTGGCTTTTAAGGCATCATCGGATAGAGGTTCGAACGTGCTTTCAAGTCCGTTGATTTTTTCAACAAGTGGGCGGAATTTTTTTAACTTGCGGTCATTTTCCGTACCGAAGATTTTTTTTGCAATACCTAACATATGGGTCCTTAGAAACTCTATAGGCGGCGTTTGTAAAATTGCCGAGAAAACAATGCTTTTTGGTGACTTAAGGACGAGAATGGCTTAAGTCAATGAGACGGGTGTAGTTTGCGCCTAAAATAAGGGAAATATACGAATGGCCTTTGGAAACACGTCAAATTTTGCCTCTAAATTAAGATATGGGCACCAAATTATACTTTTGGCACTGATAGGTGTAATATTGGTCTCGTGTCAGGATAAAGTCTTGGTTCAAGACAAAACCCCCTTTAGTGCCAGTGTTGTTAGACTTGGGGATACGGTCGTGGCGGAAATTGACGGCACAAGTCTGTATTTATCCGATATTGAAAATGCAGCTTTGGCCAAAGGCTTGATGAAACCGGGTGAGAACTTAACGCCTGCCAAGCCTATCTTTCATAGCGTGCTGGATGAACTGATTGATCAACGATTGCTCGCCCTAGAAGCTTTGCGCCGCTCTTTGGATCAAAATGACGAGACGCGTCGACGTTTGGCGGTGTCCCGTGAGCGGATTTTGTCCAATGTGGTTGTGGAAACGTTATTGGCTGAAAAAGTCACGGAAGATGCGATTTTGCGTATGTATGAGGAGCAGGCCGCTCTGCAAGAGGGGGGGGAGCAAGTTCGCGCCCGTCATATTTTAGTCGAGACCGAAGACAAGGCGAAAGAGCTTAAAGATTTAGTTGAGAAAGGCGGCAGTTTTTCTGCGCTTGCCAAAGAATTCTCTATAGATATTTCCACGCAGGATTTGGGAGGGGATTTGGGGTATTTTTCCAGAGACGCATTGCGCGAAGATATGGCAAGCGTGGCATTTGCAACACAAAAAGGAAGTGTGTCCGAGACGTTTAAAACAAGCCTTGGTTGGCACCTCATAAAGGTTGAAGACCGTCGGGTGACGCCAAAGCCAAGATTTGAAGAAATTAAGCCAGAAATCACCTCCTATATGACCTATGCTGCGATTGAAAAAATGTTGAAAACATTACGTGAGAATAGCAGTATTGAGTTAAAATTAGGCGGAGGAAAAGGGGCTAGAACCGATCCGTCACCGAACGAAATACCCAAAAGTGAAAAGTCTAAAAGTGAAAAGTCAAGTATTCCGAAAAAATAATGAACCTCAAACCCTCACCCTTTGCCCCTAAATATTTTCCGGACATGCCTCAAATTGACGGCATTGATATGTGGGTGGCTGAGACGGGGGCTAAATATAAGAACCGCCCTGATCTCTTACTGGTAAAATTTGCGGCGGAGAGTGTGGTTGCCGGCGTGTTTACAAAATCATCCACGACGGGCGCGCCCGTGGATTGGTCTAAAGTCTGTTTACAAAATTATGCCAATGGCGGGCTTTTGGTCAATGCGGGCAATGCTAATGTATTTACGGGCAAGCAAGGCCATGAAGATGTGGTTGCGATGGCAGGGTTTGCTTGCGCCACACTTGGCTGCGCGCCTGAAGATGTGTATATTTGTTCAACGGGGGTTATTGGCGAGCCTCTGGATTTGGGGCCAATACAAAAAGCGCTGCTGAGCAATAGTTTAAAAAACACCAAAGCGGATTGGCAACAGGCAGCACAGGCGATTTCAACAACCGACACCTATTCTAAAGGGGTGCAGGCGTGTGTTGAAATTGACGGTGTGCCTGTGCAAATTTGCGGCATTGTGAAAGGCTCTGGCATGATTGCGCCTGATATGGCCACCATGCTTGGGTTTATATTTACAGATGCCAATATTTCGCAAAATGTATTGCAAACTTACTTAAGCCAATACTGCGAAACAAGCTTTAACGCCATTACGGTCGATAGTGATACCTCTACAAGTGACACGGTCATGCTCATCTCTAGTCGGCAAGCCGGTCACGCTGAAATTACAGATAGTGAAGATCCGCGTTTGGACGGTTTCAAAATGGCTCTTTCTTCACTCATGTTAGACCTTGCCCATCTCGTGATCAAGGACGGGGAAGGGGCGCAAAAATTTGTTGAAATTCAGGTGAGCGGGGCAGAAACGAAAAAGTCCGCTAAAACCATCGCCATGAGTATTGCCAATTCGCCTTTGGTCAAAACGGCCATTGCAGGCGCGGACGCCAATTGGGGGCGGATCGTCATGGCGGTGGGCAAATCAGGGGAATTGGCGAAACGTGATAAACTCGCCATCTGGTTTGGGGATCATCTGTTGGCGAAAAACGGTCAAAGATCAGATGCGTATGTTGAGAATATTGTTAGCGATTATATGCAAAGTTCTGAAATACTGATCCGTGTGGACATTGGGTGTGGCAGTGGAAAATTTACCGTTTGGACATGTGATTTCACCCACGGCTATATAGATATAAATGCGGATTATCGCAGTTAAGATAATATTAGCCATATCTTCAAGTAATGGCAAAATCTTGACGATATTAACTTTATTAAGATGAAAGCCTGTTATGTTGAAACTTGTCGTGGCATGTGCGCTGATAGATAGAGACGGACGCATATTGATGAGCCAGCGACCGACGGATAAAGATCATGCGGGGCTGTGGGAGTTCCCGGGTGGTAAAATTGAAAAGGGGGAGACGCCTGAACAAGCGTTAAGACGTGAATTGTGGGAAGAATTAGGCCTAGAGCCGTGTGAGAGATGCTTTCAAGCGTTCTCATTTGTTTCTCATGAATATGCGGATTTTCATTTGCTCATGCCGCTCTATCTCTGCCGACAATGGGACGGGATTGCCCGTCCTAAAGAAGGGCAGACGATAAAGTGGGTGTTTCCAGATCGTCTCTTGGATTTGGATTTGGTGCCAGCAGATATCCCGCTGGCCCAAGAAATTAGAGATAGAATCCCTAAGGGGCAAAGATATGCGAAGTAAAATGAACAAAACCCAAAATTTATTAAGACGGTATTTTTCGAGTGAAGAGGGGGCTACGGCCATAGAATATGCGCTTTTGGTCGCCTTGTTAAGTGTCGCCTTGATTAGCGCAATGTCTTTATTGGCATCAACTCAAAGCACAATGTGGAATAATGTGAGTAACACGCTCAATAACGCCAATCCTTAAACACGGTAGCAAAACCTTATAATTTTCCTTCTTTAACGCCAAGTGCGTCCGCCAATCTGGTTGTCGCGCTGCCAGGTTTTAATGGTTTGGGTTGGCTTTTATCTGGCGCCCAGCCTGTTAGCCAGATTATATCAATTTCTACTTTCAATTTACCTGAAGCTTTGTCGGTATGGTCACGCTTGTAGATATCTTCCACTTTGGCAAAAAACTTTATTGACACGGGGTTTTTAGCGCGTTCAATCAGGGTGTTACTTTCTCCCATGCGCCGAAGGTCACGGTATAGTAGGGCGAGTGACTTGTAATTCACTCTGACCAGATCCCGGTCAACAACCGGCATAGTAAAGCCAGCCGTTTGTAAAAGGCCAGCCGCTTGGCTGAGGGTGATCATAGGGGATACTCTGGGGGTAATGTGACCGTAAATTAAATCCTCGGCCTCATACATGACGTGGCGAAGGGTTGATAAAGTCTGTCCGCCAAATAAACAGGCTAGAAATAATCCGTCTGGTTTTAAAACCCGCATAAATTCATGCATGGCTCTCGGCACATTATTGACGCTGTGAAGGTCAAGGGCGTTAATGACCAAGTCAAAATTTTTGTCAGGGTATGGAAGTGTTCCCAAATCATCATCAATAAAATTGACGATGACTATCTTGCCCAATTTTACACTGAGAGATTTGGTGAGTTTATCCGTAATTTCTGGCGGGCCAATGAGGAGTGTCTGTGTAAATGTTCGGTTTATATCCAAAACGCGAGCACACGCATCTTCAGCACATCTCTCAAACAAGAATGCATCCGTGACAAGTTTAGCGCCGCGTGCGCGCCTAGACCGAATAAGTTTGGTGTCAAAGATGTCTTTTACAGATGCCATCGCTCTGATATGGTCTGAAAATGGGTATAAAGAAAGTAACTTCTTTACACGGATTGGGGCTAAGGCTGCTTTATGAGCAAGTGGTTGATTTTATCTTGCCGCCTTATTCTCTGATAACGGGTCAACCTATTCGGTATGGCCCGCAAAAAAATGCAATAGAAGAAGACGCGCTCAAACCATGGCAAAACATTAGTTTTTTGGACGCACCCTGCTGCGACTTATGCGGCTTTCCGTTTGAATTTGACCAAGGCGAGGCTGTACTTTGCGGGCAATGCCTTGTGCGCCCTCCGCGCTATGACCGAGGTCGCTCGGCGATTGTTTACAATGAATTTAGCAAAAAACTTGTGCTTGATTTCAAGCATGGTGGGCGTACAGACGGTGTTGATTTTTTTGCCCGTCAAATGGTACGTGCGGGACGGCGTTTTTTACATGAGATGGACTTTCTCGTGCCAGTGCCCCTGCATAGGGCCCGTCTACGCAAGCGCCGATTTAACCAATCTGCACTTTTGGCACGGCAGATATCCTTGTTAAGCGGACTGCCCTATGAATGTAGTCTTTTGCAAAGGGTAAAAAACACACCCAGCCAAGGCATACAATCCTTTGCCCAGCGCAAGAAAAATGTGCGTGCTGCATTTCGGATTTGCCCTCAAAACGTAGAAAAAATTAAAGGCGCAAATATCGTGTTAATAGACGATGTTCTAACGTCGGGCGCAACTTTGGAGGCTTGCGCTCTGACATTAAAGAAGGCGGGGGCTTCACAAGTCAATATATTGACGTTAATGCGGGTGGTGCGAACTCATACACCTAAAAACACAGACCAATAGAAAAATCATAATAGAGACATCAATGAAAACAGTTACAATTTATACCCGCGCCTTTTGCCCTTATTGTATGCGGGCAATGTCGCTGCTGAAGAATAAAAACATTAAACTTAACCAGATCAATGCGGGGATGAACGCAGAGCTTCGCCGCGAAATGATCCAGCGTTCAGGTGGGGGGGCGACCTATCCGCAAATTTTTATTGAAGATATACATATTGGTGGGTGCGACGAAATGTTGGCTCTGGAGCGGGCGGGTAAGCTTGACCCAATGTTGACAGCGGCGTGAAAGCGGCTTGCGTCCAGCTTTGTTGTGGCACAGATGTCGCCGTAAATATAGAGGCCGCTGAAACCTTAATCCGGGCGGCTCATAAAGACGGGGCGGTGTTTATTGCCACCCCCGAAAATACCAATCTCATGCACAGCAGTACTCATGAACTTTTTGAAAAAATTTCCGATGAAGAGAAGTGCAAAACACTTCAACACTTTAAAGCTTTGGCACGGGAACTCGAAATTGATTTGCTCATCGGGTCTTTGGCGGTGCGGTATTCAGACCATAAGGCCGCTAATCGTTCTTTTCTCATAGGCAAAGACGGGCAGATTAAAAGCCAGTATGACAAAATGCACCTGTTTGATGTGGATATAAATGAGACGGAAACTTGGCGGGAGTCTGATAATTATGTCGCGGGTAAAACGCCGATATTAACCAGTGTTGGAGATATGGGCGTTGGTCTGAGTATTTGTTATGATCTGCGCTTTGCCAGTCTGTATAAACATTACGCAAAATCGGGCGCGCATGTTTTGAGCGTACCTGCCGCCTTTACTACCGTAACGGGCGCGGCTCATTGGCGTGTTTTACTGCGCGCTCGGGCGATTGAAAC
>JAESQI010000176.1 GCA_016765255.1 Robiginitomaculum sp.
ACAAAATTGGCGCTATCTGTTCATCGGCAAAATCTATCTGGTCACGCCAATCCGCTTGCCCCTTGGTGCGCTCATCTCCCAAGAATGTATAGCCACGAAAATGTGGGGTATTGTTAATCGCTAAGGCTTCTCTATCCTTGAATGGGAGCTTGAAAAATTGTCCTGCTACGTCCGTGATGTTGGCATTTTGCGTCTCAAGCCCATGCCCCACCAGATAACAAAACCCTTGATTGTGACAAATGTCACGTAACTTTTTGCAAAAGTCATCACTGGCTTTGGCAGTCTGTTTTGTCCGTAATTCTGTGATGTCGAGTATGGGTAGGGTTGTCATTTTATGCCTAATACTACTCTGCTACCATTTGTAACTTCACCACATATTCGTGCCACAGCATTCATACCAAACAAAACACCAGGGTTGCGTGGGTCAATTGACGGGCGTAAATTTTTAAGGGCGCGCAGAGGTTCTCGTCCTAATTTTTCACCTGTTTTTTGATTTATTGTGGTCATGATACAGCGGGCGCATGGTTTGACCAAGTCTAAAACTACATCGCCTATTTGCAAAGCTTTCCAATGATCTTCACCCCACGGCTCGTTGCTATCAATGACGATATTTGGCCGAAATTGCGACATAGGAACTTCCGTGCCTCCGCCTGATAAAATCAATGCATTTAGGGCAGTTAACGACGCCGTATTGGTGATGAGGATGGGATAGCCATCGGCGAAGCTAACGGGTGAGGGGCTGTCCGTCCAATCTGGATTGGCAAACCTTTCGCTCTTTTCGTCCATATGAACAAGAGAAACATGTGTCCCTAGCCAGCTTGATAGGGTTTCATTTATAGACGGATGTGCCAATGACGCATCAACCGAACTTCGCCAGACAGTCACGGTATTTCTACCGTGGAATGTATCCGCATTGATAAACAATGGAGCCGTGTCTGGCCAGTGTAGCGCGATGCCCGTCTTTAACGTCTCGACTTTTAATCGCGCCAATTTCGGAATTTGTCTCTGAGTAATGAATTTCCCGTCACTATCAACCAACATATATCTACGGTCACCAGTTAATCCGCGTGGGCGAATATTGATCGTGGTGATATTGACGGCGTGCGCACTTTTAACGGGGTAAATATGGAGCGATTTGATGTTCATATTTATGGTTGCGTCAAATTATGTTCGTTTACAAGTATTGTGATTGCATTCAAAAAACTTGCGTCAAATATTCGCAAATATGCGACAAACCTTGGCGCTTGTTTTACGCCCTTCACCCTCAGAACAAATGTGTGCCCAATATGAATACCAATTAAAACGGGTTGTCCTGCACGCACAACGGATACTGGAGACCCAGATTGTCCTGCAACGGCTTTGCACGTATGGGCGAGAAGTCCACGGTGAGACCTATGCGTAAGTGCTGCATATTTTTTAGAGTTTAAAATGCATTGCTGTCCATTATGAGGGATGCCCCGCGCCGAAGAAAACAGAACTGGTAAATTGTTTTTAGCCAGTTGTTCCGTCCCGTCTATAGATACATTTTTCACAATGTCATAGCGTTGCACCAATTCATTGCGCAAGGTTTTAACCGAGAATACGGCCCAATCACTTGCCGTGCCTTCCTTATAATTTGGGGCCATTACAATGGTCTCGATAATATATATACGACCTGACGGCCCCTTTATTTGGCAATTTGAGAAAATTTCCCCCTGATCATCTATGAAGCCATGCCCCGTGGTGACTGCAATATCAAGCCCTGCCATTGCCGAACTGGTTTGGTTGGTATGCAAGAGTGTAGCGCGGGATTTTTTGACAATATTGGGCGTCGGGAAATATTGTATTTGTACTGAGTTGGTGAGTGAATGTTGCAATCTGGGTTGAGGTTTTTTATAGGTGACGAGGCTGGACGCCGCGCTAATTTGGCCAATCGCAATGAATATGCCACACATGAATATAGATTTTAAATATCTCGCTTTCATACACCTAAGCTACACTAAGCATGGAGATTTAGCAATTTTATAACATTGGGTCTTAGATATTATCTGTATCTGGCAGTGTCCACGCTTCGATGAGCGCGTCGGCTTCCCAATTCAGATAGTCCTCGTCCGCCATGAGCTCACTGATATAAGTATCGGCTTTCGCAGGTCTGGCAATGTCGTACGATACAAACCGTGTGGCATATGGGGTAGCGAACGCATCGACAATTGACCAATTATCAAACAAGAACGGTCCGTCATGGCGAGACAGGCAATCTTCCCATATATCCGTCATTTGACGAGCGTCCTTGATGCACGTATCTGGCATTTTGGTGCGAGTACGTCTGCGTAAGTTCATAGGGGCATGAGTGCGTAATTGCGTGAACTCTTCTTGCATTTGAAGGCACATATTTCGAGCTTCGCGCCTGTCTTTCTCGTCTTTGGGCCAAAGATTTGGCACACAAAGTGCTGCCCAATCGCTAATGGCAAGGCTATCGGGAATCATCTCGTCGCCCACGTGCAATACGGGAACAGTCCCTGCGTCCGAAAGAGCAAGCAGTTTTTCCTTAAACCCAGGCACGTCAAGTTGAATCAGTGTTTCACGAAATGGCAATTCTGCTTTAAGCAAAACCAGATAGGGTCGCATAGACCATGACGAATAGTTCTTATTGCCAATATAAAGTGTTAAATCGGTCATGCCCTAGCATAAAAACATCGTCGTAAATTACCAGTGAATTCTTTTAGTTACTGGATTTATCGTGTTGTTTTCGTATGGGTGTCCGCAAATGATTTGATTGCGTTTGCCACTTTCTCTGGATAGGTCATCGGTAGCATATGCCCGGCCTCGTCCAGTGTCATGAGCGTCCCATTTGGTAGGCTTTTGGTGAGTTTAACTCCAACGTCATAAGGGACGAGCTTATCTTTACGCCCGTGAATAATCAGTGCTGGGAGGTGAATTTCCTCAGGATGTAAATCTTTGGGGTCTAACTGTGCCATTTCAGTGTCCATTGTCTTAAGCGATCCTTTCATCAGCAAAATAGAGCGGGCAGACTTCATCCATCTTGCTGGCACAGGGTCGTTAAACCGCGCCGAAATCATAGCTTTTGTGATTATTTTTCCAATCAAAGGTAGTCGCATAATGACACTCGCACCCGGTGGATTAACGGGTCTATTTTCCATGCTCATCGTCGGCGCGACCGCCGCCAGCAAGACAATAAAGGGGGTTTCTGTTTGGCGCGCGGCTTGCGATGCCTGCACCGTGCCGCCGCCAAATGACCAGCCAACCAAAGCGGGGTGGTCAAGGCCCATTGCCGCGATCAATGCGTCAAGCTCTTGTCCATTAACCCGCATTGTATGAGGATCACCTGCACTGCGGCGCGAGGAATGGCCATAGCCAACCCGGTCATACCAGACCACATGAAACCCGCGAGCAACCAGTGCGTCTACCAATTCGGGCCAATCATGGGCACTCCCGGGAAGGCCGTGGGTCAGGACAATGGTTTGGCCTACACCTTTTTGGTAGGTATTTATGCTGACCCCGCTCGGGAGTGATACGATTTTCCCAACAGCAGGAGGTGTTGGTCTGGGCAAGACTTGACCAATAATCGCCAGTGCAAACAAAGCGAGTATAAGGAGTGCAATAATTTTTAATGTTTTCACTTTTAATGTTTTCATAGGGACGAACATAAAAAAACCGCCAGCCAAAAGCCAGCGGTTTTAATCTTCAACAAATCACAATCTAGTGTTCAACATCTTTCCAGACCTGTTTGTAGGTCATGAAGAGAAGAAGCGAGAAAATAAACAGGAACAAGAATGTTGCAAAACCGAGATTCTTTCGGGCTTCCATTTTAGGGTCGCCCGCCCATGTTAAAAACTGCACAACATCGCTGGCCATTTGTTCAACTGTCGCTTCGGGGGGCGCCAAAGTATGGGCCTCGCCGCCGTGTTCGGCTGGAATTGTCCGCGCCGCATATTCGACGATACCGTCGCTTAAAGGAGGCGCCATAGCAATTTGATTGCCGTCAAAGGCCGTATTGTAATTCATGCCTTCGCTGAGGTGAAAATCATGCGGGGTTTCGTGGTAGCCAGTAAGTATCGCATAAAGATAGTCCGAACCACCTGTACGAGCTTTGGTAATCAATGATAAATCCGGTGGAACCGCACCGCCATTAGACGCCGCCGCTGCAATTGTATTTGGGTAAATATCTGGAAACCGATCCGCAGGAATACCCGGGCGTTCAATCTCGTCGCCGCTCTCTTGATCAATGGCGGGCACACTCCAATCCTTGGCAAAGGCTTTGACAACAGGATTGTCATTTGGGTTTGGAAATTCTGCATTATAAAACGGCGCGCCTTTATCACCAAGATGGCGAAAGGACATATGTTCGAGCGTATGACAACTTGCACATACCTCGCGGTAAACTTGATAACCACGCTGCATAGCCTCGACATCATAGGTGCCAAACATGCCGTTAAAGCTCCAATCCTTGTGCTCTAATTTATGAGCCCCGCCAGCATCTGACGCTGTTGCCATATGGGTGATACCAAAAGAACCAGCCACAAGAGCCGCCCCAACACACAAAGCTTTAAAGGAGAATTTGGCCATTATGCTTCTCCGTCGTGAATGGCTTTGGTTATTGAGTCCGGGAGTGGTTTGGTTTTTTCGACCCAACCAAGAACAGGAAGCAAGAAGCAGAAGAAAGCGAAATAATAAAACGTTGCAATCCGCGATACCCATTTAAAGCTCATGCCGCCGTCGCCCATTGGAATGGCCATATCGTCGGGTGAATTGGCCCCGCACCAGCCAAGTACAAAACACATAAATAAGAAGATGTAAAAGAAGCGCCTTGTGGTTGGCCGAAAACGCATAGAACGTACTTTCGATGTGTCGAGCCAAGGCAGGACAAATAAAACCGCAATGGCTCCAAACATCAGCATAATTCCCATCAATTTATCAGGCACAGCTCGCAAAATCGCGTAAAACGGCAAGAAATACCATTCGGGCACAATATGAGGTGGTGTGACCATAGGATTAGCGCGTTGATAATTATCCGCATGTCCCAAAGCCTCGGGTAGATAAAACACAAACAGGGCGAAAATCATAAAGAATACAGCAATCGCAAATCCGTCTTTCATGGTGTAATAAGGGTGGAATGACAGCGTATCTTTTTTGGTTTTAATATCAATGCCGATCGGGTTGTTTTGCCCCACATGATGCACAGCCCAAACATGCAACCCAACAAGGGCCGCAATAATAAATGGCAAAAGATAATGCAAAGAGAAGAAGCGTTGCAAAGTCGGATTGCCAACGGAATAACCGCCGAGCAACCATTGTTGCAGGCTTTCGCCAACAATTGGAATGGCGCCAAAGAAACCCGTAATCACGGTCGCGCCCCAGAAACTCATTTGCCCCCAAGGCAAAGTATAGCCCAAAAATCCTGTTGCCATCATGGCCAAATAAATCGCACAACCAATGATCCAGAGAAGTTCACGCGGCGCTTTGTAAGAGCCGTAAAACAGGCCACGGAACATATGAATATAAACG
>JAESQI010000177.1 GCA_016765255.1 Robiginitomaculum sp.
GCGCTTGGGATTAAAAGCATACACCAAAGGCGGCAAATACCTTGCTCGCTTTGCGGCCAAGTCGAACTGAAATGCGCCTTGATAATGCGGGCTATCAACCGCCGATATGAGAACACGGCCATTTTGCGGAATGTGCTCTGCTGCACTTTTTAAGAAATCACGCACAAGAATATAATTTGGGTTCCGTCCTTCTGACGAACCCCGCTTTCCCATATTTGGAAATTGGAACACAATCGTTTTAAACTTTGCCCCTCCGAAAATTACCGATAATTTTCTGGCATTGACACCATGAAGAACTGAAACACCATTGCGTTTCAAATACAGCGCATTTTCTTGTGCTTCAGCCGTAAGACCACTCCCTTGTTCAAATGTAGTCGTCGTAATATTTGCCCGATTGATACGGCTAAAATTGAGCAAACTTCGCGTAAAACTAAGATTACCCTCGCCAACCAGAAGAACGCGCCCCAATGATACCTGCCTGACAAAATCAAATTGTTCTGAGCGTTTACGCTCAATAATATCAATTTCAGCCTTGAGGATCGCAGTAGCGGTTTCATAGCTTTTCAAATCATATGGCGTAACATAACCTTGGCGCGAGCCTATTATTGCATCTTTTATATTATCGGCTTCAAAATATGAAGGGATTCCCATTTGGTAACTCCATGGCAAAAAACTAAATAAGCCACAAGGTAACCCTGTTTTCAAAAGCGAGGATTAGATTTTCTAATTTAATATTTTCTAGGGCATTCATGCCTGAATTGCATGCTCAAAACTTATCCCTAGAAGTCCCTATTTATCCCGCTAATTCCCGCTATTTCATTTTCTGTGTGCACACGTTTTGCACACGAAAACGGCTAAGCCCATGAAATATATAGTGTTTCCTACCTATCCATCATGGGTGCAATTGCGAATGTGAAGGGTTGATTTATCATGACGGATATATTGCGGATGTAGGAAACATGTGCAAGCCCCTACTGAGTACATACCCATGAGCACGGCCCTAATTTGAAGCTTAGATGGTTTTTCTCATGTGCAATCATTCTTTAACCCTAAAAAAACAACTCACCACCCAAATAAAAAAGGCCCCCTATATTAGGAGGCCTTTTCCTTAATTATCGTACGGCGTTTTAGAAACGAACGCTTAGTTTTGCACTAAAGCTCGTATAGTCAATATCTTTACGGTCGAGCGTACGCGCCACTTGCAACTGGGCTGAAACTCTTTCGCTCATATTAAAATCAATACCAGCTTCAACTTCAAACCAATCTTCGTCTCTTTGTGCGCCGAGCAAGGTAACACTTGTACCTGGTGCATTGACAAAACTCGCCGTCACCGCATTTGACCCACCAGCTGCGAAATCATGAACAAAACGCCCGCCAATTGTTGGGGTCAAACTGCCATTTGCCTGATCAAGGTGAATATCCAGATTTGCACCAACTGATATTTGAGACGATTTATTATCTTGTTTCCCAATTATGAGCGCTGCTGATCCACCTGCTTCTGAGTAAGAATCAACATCAAAATTGGCAAAATCAAACCGAAGCGACGGTCTCAAAACAAATTTTCCGTCACCTCGTGCAAGACGTGCAGACACCTCAGCACCACCGATAAGTTCATTAGAATCTGCTTTACCCGTGATATTTTGAGTTTGCGCCCCGACAACAACGGTTCGAGCCAAATCAGCATCGCGGCTACCATATCCGACATACGCACTCATTGTGACGGTTTCGATATGCACACTACCGTATAGACCCGCTGCAACACCAGTAAAATCACTGGTGTTCAAGAAGCCATTATGCTGCATATCACCTGAACCATAATTCACGTAAACACCCAAGATGGCAGTGTTGTCAAATTGGTAATCAGCCCCACCCGTAAAGGAGAAACCGTCTAATTCAGCATTGACACCAGAAAGTGAAGTGTCGGCATCGCCTGTGTAATAGGTAACATCACCAAACATGCCCCAACCTTCTTTCAAAGTGACTTGGCTGGCATGGCCTGCTGCGTTTGCAACGAATGATCCCAAAGCATTGGCAGTTAGCAATGTTGAGGATCCACCAAAGGCGTCTCCATTCGCACTAAATTGAGCAACACCGCGAGAATTCCCATTCCCAAGAACGCCGATCCTACGCCCAACTTGTGCGCTTAATGTTTCGTTACGAGAGAAACCAGTTGATATTTCATTAAGAGCATTTCCCGGCGCTAAGGTATCCAATGCTGTCGTTAAAGCTTGCCCAGAAAGCAAGTCAATACTGTTAAACAAATCAGATAACGCCGCGAAATTTCCACGGTTACCATCTAAAAATCCTGCAATCGCTTTTTGATTTGGCGTGGCATCTATACCAATGAATTGCGCAAAATCTTGAGCCTGGATATCAAAGGTAACAGTCCCGTTTTGGCTATAATCTACAAAGGCAAACAATACGCCAGGAAGATCAGAAACTGATGAAAATTCACCAACTCTATCTCCTGTATAATTGAGGACAGTACCAGATTGGCCAAATGTAGGCGCCCCGTCAAAACCGAGAAGCAATCCACCGTCTATAGACACATTGCCATTCACATTGAGTGCATTTCCGCTATATGCCAATATGCCGTTTGATGTGAGGATGACATCGCCATTGATGGTGAAGCCTTCGCCTGCATTGATCATGCCAACATTAAAGAAGGTTTCCGCAAAAATAGTGCCAGTACCAGTTACAAGGCCGCCATTCAAAATGTCCCGTGATGTAAATATGCCGAGAACTTCCAGTGTACCACTGGCAATCTGCGTATCAATGATAGAGGTAAAATCAGTTGTATCATTGATGACAAGACGAGCGGCATTATTATCAATGGTTAATTTGTCAACTTCAATCACATCAATATCAGCAAATGTAGTCCCTGCATTGCGCAAGGTCACATCAAAATACTCGGCAAAGAAGTTAGGGTTGACATCGCCATTGGCCAAGAATAGCTGCGAGTTATTTGGCGTAAACCCTGTGGCACCTGGGCCATTGGCCAAACTTGGCGCTGCAAATTGGCCATTAAAGAATGTCTCAACTTCTGGTTCCGCTTCAATATCACCAAGTGTAGCCGTCGAAGCAACCCCATTAGAGTTTGCGACAATCAGACCGTTTGTGCCTGGCACTTCGCCGTTTGCAACAAGATTGCTGGCCGAGATACCGACTTCACCATTTGCAACAAAATTAGTCGCTGTGATACCAACTTCGCCGGTCGCAATCGCGCTTGCACCTGACAATGCTGCTTGGTCACCGCCCTGATCACTGTCTCCATCTCTGGCAACA
>JAESQI010000178.1 GCA_016765255.1 Robiginitomaculum sp.
CAATTTGGGATGACCACGAAACGGCCAGTGATTCGTGGAAAACTGGCGCGGAAAACCATAATAAAGGTGAAGGGGATTGGGACACCCGCCGCGCCAATGCCATGCAAGCCTATTATGAGTGGATGCCTATTCGCGATCCAAAACCGGGGCAAGCGCGAGAAGCTTTGTTTCGCAATTACGAATTTGGCGATCTGTTTTCCTTAACGTCGATTGAAACACGCCTCACCGCCCGTACCCGCGCTATAGATTACGCTAGGCATATGGAGAGTTTCAAAACCCGCAAAGGCATTGAGAATTTTTACAAAACCGTTTTACACGACCCGACAAATGAAATGATGGGGCAAACGCAACAAGCATTTGTCGAAAATGCCTTAAAAACTTCTAAAAACAAAGGCTTAACGTGGCGGCTCATCGCAAATCAAATTCTCATGGGCCGAATAAATACACCTGATTTAACATCCTATGAGGACGAAGACTTTATTACAGAGCTTGAAAAACTAGCCCCGCAAATACGGGATTTTATAAAAATTTCACCTCTTGGCCTCCCCCTAAATCCAGATGCGTGGGACGGGTACCCTCAAGCTCGCGAACGGTTTTACCAAATGGTGCAAAACCAGAATGTGCGGGACTTACTGGTTTTAACGGGCGACACTCACGATTGCTGGGTCAACACGCTCGAAACAGCATCTGGCACATCTATGGGGATAGAGTTGGGCACATCAGGTGTCACATCCCCAGGAACTGGTACGTATTTTGCCTCGGCGGCACAGGATTTTTCCAAACGCCTCTCCGCAAAAAACCCGGGTATACTTTATCATGAAAACCAATATCACGGCTATATTGACCTGAGCTTAACCCACGAACAAGGCCAAGTCGATTTCGTCAACGTGGATACGGTCTACACCCCCAAATATAAAACCTTCATTTCGAAAAGCATAAAACTTTCCAAGCACGACGAAACACTCAAAGTGGACGAGGTATAGATCAGCGCATTTTTGGGGATACTGCGCCAAATTTTACCATGCTTTCGGCCATTGATAGTGTCATTTCTTTTATTGAACGTGGCTCAATGCCGAGTTCAGAGCGCAAGCGTTCATTATTACAATTGGTTTTTTTATCGAGACCGCTTTTAATCATGCGAATGGTTTTGTCAAACACAGCCAAGATGTGCACGATGAAATTGGGCATTGTTTTTGTTGGGGTTTTATAACCAGCGCCTGATAAAATTTTGGAAATGTCCAGCATCCACGCATATTCTCCAATACATAAATAACGGCGCCCTGCGGCTTCAGGTTTCGTCATTGCCGCAAAATGGGCATCGGCGACATCGCGAACATCTATGCACGAAAATCCAATTTTTGGACAGGCGGGCACTTCACCTTTGAGTAATTTTCCGAGCAAATCACCTGACGTTGAATAGGTGTTATCCAGGAGCGGGCCAAGTACAGCGCCCGGGTTGATCACTGATAGTTCCATGCCGCCCGCTTCGGCGCTGTCCATAAAATCCCAAGCCGCTTTTTCTGCAATGGTTTTACTTTTAAGGTAGGCCCCAATATTACCGTCTATCTTTGACCAATCTTTTTCGTCATATACATAGTCATCGTCATGATCATGACCATAGGCAATCGCCGCCATTGATGATGTTAAAACCACGCGTTTCACGCCTGCCTTTGCCGCAGCACGTACCGCTCGCAGCGCACCTTCTCGTGCTGGTATAATCAATTCGTTCTCGTCCTTTGGCTCTGAATTTGGAAATGGTGACGCCACATGTTGGACAAAATCACAACCCTGCATGGCAGCGGGCCATCCTTCGTCAGAACTTAAGTTTAACTCAACAAAGGTTAAGTCATCTGTGGATGCTTTGGTCGCGATAGCAGCATGCACTTCATCAGCTCGCTCTAACGAGCGCAATGACCCGCGCACACTATAGCCTTCATTCAATAAACGAACGATGCAATGTTTTGCGATAAATCCACTTGCCCCTGTTACGAGGACAATTTGTTTTTTAGTTTTCTTTTTTGCTGGCATGGTTATTCTCCCTTATGAATCATTGTTTGACATATTATACTATTTTTGTCAATATGTCAGCTATATAATGATGAATTTTGATAATAACAGTAAAACCGACCGAGTTTTAGCCGCCAGCCTCAAATGCTTTAAACAATACGGGTTTAAACGCACGAGCATGGCAGATATCGCCCAAGCCGCAGATATGTCCAGACCTACCCTATATAACCTATTTAAGAACAAATCTGATATTTTTCGCTCCCTATCTGAGCGGTTTCAAGGTTTCACTCTGGATGCAGTCAAAACGTCTCTGAAACAAAATATCTCGATTGAGGCCCGTTTTACGGCGGCAATTTTGGCCAGAATTGCGCCCTTTTATGCCCTCGCCCACGATTCAGCACACGGACAGGAATTATTTGACCTGACGAAAAGTACGGCGGCGGATATCAATACAAAAGCTAATACAAGCTTTCTGTCTCTCATAGAGGCGAGTATTTCAGCGGCAATAACAAATGGTGAAATTGATGCAAAGCCACATGGCTTAAGCTCTGTTGACCTTGCACACATACTGACCTCAGGTGCATTTGGCCTAAAGGAAGGCGCGCAGGATTTTAGTCATTACGAAACCCTGCTCAACAAAATGGTGGCGCTAATTTCTAAAGGACTATCGCCACAAAACTCTAGCACGGGTTCATAAACACCGATTAGGATACACTATGAGAAATACGCCAACACGCCTAAACGGCAAATATTCAAAAATTGAAGCGTGGAACAATCCAACGGGCGCGTCTCTTTGTGTTTATTCCTTAAAAGCCAAAGGAAAAGCACGGGCGGTCATTCACATAAACCACGGCCTAGCCGACCACGGCGGACGGTATGCCCGCTTTGCCCAATATCTCAGCAAAGCAGGGTTTCACGTCTATGCCCATGACCATCGTGGCCACGGCGCAACAACCGCACCTGATGCACCGCAAGGCGTTTTTGCCGCTAAAGATGGTTGGGACACCGTGCTGGCGGACATAAAATATGTAAACAGTCACATACACAAAAAGCACCCCAATTTGCCTCTTATCATGTTTGGACATTCTATGGGGGGTATGCTTGCATATAATTATTTGCTCCGTTGGCCAGAGACAATAGATGGGGCTGCCATATGGAACGCGGCTATGAGCAAATCGCCATTGACGGTTGTGCTAAAATTAGTGCTTGGAATTGAGAAATTATTTAAAGGTCGGACAGCCATTAGTGTCGTCTCCAAAATGACGTTCGAGACCTTTAACAAAGCTTTCAAGCCCAATATTACCAGTGCAGACTGGCTATCCAAAGACGAAGCAGAGTGTCGTGCTTACGAAGACGATCCGGACGGTGGATGGGCGCCAAGTGTCTCCATGTGGCAGGACTTACGCCGTGGCATTGTTTTTGGGGCAAATGACACGGGGCTTGAAAATGTGCCCAAAAAATTACCCATTTATATTCTCGGAGGAGACGCCGATCCATCTGTGGAAAAAGGCAAGGCCACGCATGATCTGTACAAACGCCTTGAAACAGCTGGTCTTAGCAATGTAAAATTGGAAGTGCGCAAAAATGGACGTCACGAAGCTTTAAACGAGCCCAAAGCAGAGCGCGACGCGGTTATGCAGAGGTTTGTGGAATGGGTGAATTCGGTTATTTGATAACATAATAACGCTGCCATCCCACACACCCTACCCTTGTCATCCCTTACCCCCTAACTTTGCCATCCCGTACACCCTAACTTTGTCATCCCGCACTTGATGCGGGATCTTGCAGGAACGGGTGAGTTCTGCCTTAAAAAATAGTAGCTCATTGTTAATATCGAGATCCCGCATCAAGTGCGGGATGACAGGGTTGGGTATGCGGGATGACAATGTAATTCAGTAAATTGAGAAAACAACAAACAAAAAAGGCGGCCCGAGAGCCGCCTTTTCTTAATTTATTTGCGATTATCCCTAGCGCTTAATGCGTAGTGTTACGCCGTATGTTGGCGGTGAAATTGGGTATCCGCTTAAACTTCCTGGTTGGAATACGGTATCAAACACACCTTGGAAATACTCTTCCGAATTGATGTTTTTACCCCAAACAGAGAGGTCCCAACCATCATCTTCATTAGAAATGCCAACACTTGCACTTAAGACAATTGAACCGTCTTGTTCTTTAAGTGGGTTCAAATCTGTACCCGGAGCAAAATGACTGCGGTAAATCGCTTCGCCGCGAAGATAGCCTTCATATGTATTGTTAAGCTGTCTGCTATAAGTCCCTGTTGAGGAAATCACAAATTCAGACACGCCAGCAAGACGTTCACCAGAGAGGTCAACAGTCGGCGAAGCTGAGCCAGAAATTGACGGCCCTGTTAAGAATTCGTCATATTTGGCGTCCAAATACGTACCCGCAAATGTGAAAATGAAATCATCAATTGGTTGCGCAGTAATATCCCACTCGACCCCGTCAATACTTACAGAACCAGCATTTGAGAGATCAAAGGCAACGCCGTTAAAGGTATTGCTTTGGAAATCTGTCAAAGTTTGCATGAACACAGCACCGCTAAACCGAACCCGGTTATCAAACAATCTGGATTTCCAACCAAGCTCAAAGGCATCCATGGTCTCTTCTTCAAAGTCGCGTCCAGTCACAGAGGTTGCTTGAGAAAGGTTAAACCCACCAGCCTTATAACCACGGCTATAACTTCCGTAGAACGTCCACTCATCATTGAACTCATAATTGGCAATGAAATTACCAGTCACTTTGTTTTCGCTCCGTGTATCGGTAAAATCAGCTGTTGCCTTAAAGGGTTGTAGAGCTGCAAAACCGGCAAATGCATTTACAGGCACCGTCCCTGCTGTGAGAACTGTTAAGAAATGTAAATTATTAAGGTCAATAGACGAGAAAACATCATCAGTTGTGAATACACCAGTTACGTCCTTATCCTCATTCGTCCAGCGCAGACCACCAGTGATTGTCAATTGATCATTAACATGCCAGTCAGCCGAGCCAAAGAATGAATAAGACTCTGACTTTTGGTTGAAATTAAAGCCAAGGCCTGTCCCAGATCTAAAGAAATCACCCTGAGCTACTGGGCCAAGGAAAAGGTTATCGGGATCAAATCCTGCAGGCCCTAGAGGGTCAGCTGGATCAACAGGAAATTGACCAAGACCCGTAGGTATATTAAAACTTTGTGCAAGTAAGAAAAGGTTTTCCAGATCAACTAAAAATGTTGGGTTACTTAAATCGCCAGCCGCTGGATTATTATTATATGAGAGTAAACCGGTCAAATTATTGACATATGTACGGGCATCATCGCCAACTGTGGTTCGATTTCTCGTATTTAAATCTTGGTTATAATAATAACCACCAACCATCCAGTCGACAGTATTGTCACCCGTAGAGGTCAAACGGATTTCTTGAGTGAATGTATTGAAATCATCATTTACATTTCGTTTTGAAACAATATCAGCATTGATAAAGTCAGCGTCAATATCACTTTCTTCAACGAAGCTACGATAAGCAGAAATCGTCGTTAACTCCATGCCGTCGAAATCAAAATTCATCTCAGCAGATAGACCTTTATTCACATTATTCGTGAAAACTTGGCCATTCACATTGATATGGCGATCAAAAGGATCACGCGTGAGCAATGTAGCTGGGCCACCTGGAAGCGCCGATGTGAGGGGAATAAACGAAGTGGTCGACACAAATGGCGGAAGAGGAGCTGCTGGAAAAATAATTTCTGGAACGACCGGAAATCCATTTGTCAATGCAGCAGTTGGCCCAGCCGCATGAAAAATAGGCGTCGCTGAACAGCATTCTTCTTGCAGATTATTATAATCGGCAATAATACGCACGGTCACAACATCACTTGGTTCAATCAAAAAATCGGCCCGTAAACCGTAACGATTTCTATCATTTAGGTCGCGACCATCAAAATCATTGGTGAAATAGCCATCTCTTGTATGCGTATTGCCAGACAAACGAAATGCGATATTATCGGATATCGGGCCCGTTACTGAGCCTTTAAATATTTGTAGATCGTAATTACCAACCGTGAAATCTGCTTCATACCCGAGTTCAAATTGAGGTTTTTTGGTGATAATACTGAGAACGCCCGCAGGAGTGTTCTTACCATAAAGCGTAGATTGCGGCCCACGTAGAACCTCGATACGTTCAACAGCAATAAAGTCATTGATCGCACTCCCAGCTCTTGACCGGTAAACACCGTCAATAAACACACCCACTGATGGCTCTAGTCCAGCGTTAAACCCAGATGTACCAATACCGCGAACTGTAAATGTTGACGCGGAAGGGTTGGCAAATTGTGGCAAACTAAAGGAAGGAACAAGAACTTGTAAATCCTGTGCGTCGCGAATTTGTGTTTTATCCAAAGTGGCAGATGACACCGCACTCATCGCAATCGGTGTGTCTTGTAACGTGCTTGTACGTTTTTGCGCCGTAACAATAATTTCGTCTTCTAATTGTGCATTTGCGGTTCCCGCCATTGTAAATGCGGCAATCATCGCCGTTGATACAAGTAAGCCCTGTTTATTGATCTTCATGTAGTTCCCCTTCAAGGTTGGTTTTATAGTTATGTATGGCTATTATGCATTTTTAGTAACATAATAATTTTCGTTTGGCACGAGGGTTTATGAAAAAAATTGCATAGTGTGCCAAAAAAGTCACGCTCAAGGTTATTTTTGCATTTTTCTAACTTTGGTTCTGGATTGCAAAGTTAGTTTCATCTTCACTTCACACGGCATTTTGTCACATTTTTGCAATCTTCTCTTTCCTTAAATCTTATTTTGCGTACAGATGTTTTGAAAGGTTTACAGAGTGTCATGACGATAAAATCCATCAATCCTGCAACAGGTAAAATCATAAAACTATACGAACCGTATAGCGATCATGAAATCGCAAGTGTTATGACATGCGCCTACCAAGCATTTGAGACTTGGAGGCGAACAGACTATGTAGAGCGGAAACAGCTTGTCCATAATCTTGCCGATGTTTTGAAAGATACTGCCGACAGTTCTGCTGCTTTAATGACCGCTGAAATGGGCAAAACCATAAAATCGTCACATGCAGAGCTAGAAAAGTGTATCGAATATTGCCGTTTTACAGCTGATAATGCCGAAAAATTTCTGGCAGATACCTTAACCCAAACCGAGTATAAGCAAGCCTTTACGCGCCCCCTCCCCCTTGGGCCTATATTACTCGTCATGCCGTGGAATTTTCCGTTTTGGCAAGTGCTACGGGTCGCAGTCGCTGCCACTTTAGCGGGAAATACGTGCATTTTAAAACATGCATCCAATGTATCTGGATGTTCGCTTGCTTTAGCAAGCCTATTTGAGCAAGCAGGCTTTCCCAAAGGCATTTTTCAATCCGTGCTCATGAGCTCAAAAAGTGTATGCGCCTTGATTGGAGATAAACACATCGCCGCCGTGTCTCTCACAGGCTCACACGCAGCGGGATCTGCGGTCGCAAGTGAATGTGGCAAACATATCAAAAAATGTGTACTGGAATTAGGGGGATCAGACCCATTTATTGTCATGCCAAGCGCAGATATTGACGCGGCCATTGACGCCGCAATTATTTCCCGAATGCGCAATAATGGACAATCCTGTATAGCCGCAAAGAGGTTGATAGTTCACACGGATATATTTGATGATTTCAAATCAGGATTTATTGACCGCATGAATAGACTAAAAATTGGCAACCCCCTCAACCCTGATTGTGAAATGGGGCCACTCAGTTCGAAGCGGGCCCTATCTCAAGTCACCAACATGTTATCCCACGCAAAAATTCAGGGTGCAAAGCTAACTAAAGGAACACAAAGCCTTCCCGAAAATGGTTTTTACTTGCACCCAAGCCTGCTTGAAGATGTCGATAAAAACATGGACATTTACGGCCAAGAAATATTTGCCCCAGTAGCGATGCTCTTTCGCGTAAACTCATTTGACGAGGCAGTTTCCCTCGCCAATGACACCGAATTTGGGTTATCCTCCGTATTGTTTTCTCATGACGCTAGAGAACAACAAAAAGCGATCACTCACCTAGACGCGGGCTCGACATATATTAACCGCTATGCTTCGTCTGATATTCGCCTTCCCTTTGGCGGCATAAAAAGCTCTGGCTTTGGGCGGGAAATGGCTGGCGAAGGTTTGCGTGAATTCACCAATTTAAAAACGATTATTTTGGCAAGCTAAGTCATTTTCTTCTTTAAAGTATTCTTCTTTGAAACTTTCTTCTTTGGTTTTGGTTTCGTATTTTGAGGGGAAATATCTTCCAAATTTTTAATATGTAAGTCACGTTGCGGGAAAGCAATTTCAATGCCGGCTTCTCGCAAGGCTGAGTCCAAAGCCATATGAAGCTCGTGGCTGACAATATACCGCTGCACAAAATCTCGCAAAAATACCCGAATTTCAAAATCGAGCGTACTATCTCCAAACCCTAAAAATAGAGCGGTTGGCTCTGGGTTGGTCAATACATTCGGGTTTTGCTTAACTGTATCGAGCATGACCGCATGGGCAATTTTAGTATCAGACCCATAAGCAATACCAACTTTAACCTTCAACCGTGTAACTGAATTCCCCAATGTCCAATTGACCACTTGTTGCGAGACCAATTCCTGATTTGGAATGAGGATTTCTTTATTATCTAAATCCATCAAAGTTGTCGCCCGTATCTGGATGCGGGTGACTGTACCACTTATGTCCCCAACCGTTATATAGTCACCAATCCGCACGGGGCGCTCAAACAAAATAATCAAGCCTGACACAAAATTGGCAAATATCGCCTGAAGACCCAGCCCAATACCAACAGAAAGAGCGGCAACGATCCACTGTAATTGCGACCATTGCGTGCCCAATTTATCAAATGCAATCAACACGCCAACAATGAAAATCATATATCCAAGCACGGTGACAATGGCGAAGCGTGAACTTTGCTCCATTTGCATCCGTTTTAAAA
>JAESQI010000179.1 GCA_016765255.1 Robiginitomaculum sp.
GCGGCTGTGGTCATTTCAATGGATTCGAGCAAAGCCTTGTCAAAACTAATAAACCCGCTGCTGACCGCTCCCGTTTCGGCGAGACTAAAGAACTGCATCTCTGCGGCGGAAATCTGGCTAGTCGCGTCTTGCTCGCTATCAGGGTCTTCGGCCAGAGTTTTAATGTCCCCTCCCAAGCGGATGAGGTCACGGCGCAGGGCCAGATCAAAGATCATTTTGGCATATTCAGGCGCGCTCGCTCCCGCTGGCGCACTTTCAAGCAAGAGGGCTAAATATTCAACACCTCCAATGTCGACAAGAGTTTCGTCTTGGGAGAAACGGTTTTTAAGCACAATAGCGTCGGCCAATTTACCGTGTTCAATCAGTGTAGAAATGCTCTCATAAATACGAATATGTACTGGGTTGTAGAAATGCTTGGCTTGTACAATGGCGCTGATACGGTGATAAACTTCATTATCATAAAGGAGGGCGCCAAGCAGAGCCTGCTCCGCCTCAATAGAATGCGGGGTTAAGTCCTGCTCATCAAGCTCTGTTGAGGGATAATTTTCATCTGTGAAGGCCATAAGATAACTTTAGCATGAAAAAAGACAATTACGAGCCATTGCTGTAAAGAATATTATTTTTACACACAAGCTTATACAAGACTTACACAAAGCTTATCCACAGACTTAGCCACAGGCAAAAAAAAGCCCGCCTCAATTGTTTGAGGCGGGCTTTGAATTTTTAAGAGAATAAAAAAAACTATTCTTCTTCGCTCTTTTCTTCTTTTGCGGCAGGGATGAACTCGCCTTCGCCGTCATCTTCAAACATGCTGTGGGCATTTTCAGCGCGGTCAGCAGCTTGTTCGTCGGCTTGTGCTTTGTCTTCATCCATTTGAGAGGCAATCACATCTTCACCAGCGGCTTGACGTTTAGCTTCTTCTTCGGAACGCGCCACATTGATGGTGACGTTAATGCTCACTTCTGGGTGAAGTTTGACACGAACTTCATGCATGCCAAGGGCTTTGATAGGTTGTTCGAGAACAACCATAGAGCGCCGTACTTCGCCGCCAACTAGTTCAGCAACGTCGCGTGAAGAGACAGAGCCGTACAAAATACCAGTTTCACCAGCTTGGCGAATAACCACATATGTAGTTCCGTCCAAGTCAGATCCGCTATCTTTAGCTTTCGCGGCAGCTTCTGTATTTCGGGTTTCCAAGAATTCCCGTTCCGCTTCAAAGCGGATCAGGTTGGATTTCGTTGCGCGGAGGGCTTTGGCCTGTGGCAATAGGTAGTTCCGTGCAAAGCCGTTTTTGACATTTACGACATCACCAATAGTGCCAAGTTTTTCAACGCGTTCTAAGAGTACAATTTTCATATCAGTCTCCTATTTCGCAGCGTATGAAAGCAAGGCGAGAAAACGCGCACGTTTTATTGCTTGTGCGAGAATACGCTGTTTCTTGTGTGAAACAGAGGAAATGCGCGACGGCACAATTTTGCCCTTTTTAGACATATAGCGCTGTAGCATTTTTGGATCTTTATAATCAATGTTGATGCCGTTTTCGCCAGAGAACGGGCAGACTTTGCGGCGACGACGGAAATTTGTCCGTGTCGGCAAGTTTTCAATTTTAATATCTATTTTTTTAGCCATGTTCTTTGCTCCTAACTACGGTGATCGCGGCGTTTGCGTTCTTCACGCTTGGCCAAGATAGGGGAAGGCTCTTCAGAGAATTCGTCAACGCGAATGCTCATATAGCGCAAAATGTCTTCATTGATGCGGTGTTGGCGCTCAATTTCAAGGATTGCTGCACTTGGCGCGTCAATTTGCAAAAGCGAATAATGGGCTTTGCGGTTTTTATTGATGCGGTAAGCAAGGTTGCGAAGACCCCAATATTCGGTTTTGACGACTTTGCCGCCAAGGTCTTTGAGTTTACCCGTAAGGTGGGTGATCATTTCTTCGACTTGGGCCGAAGAGATGTCTGGACGTGAAATAATCACATGTTCGTATAATGACATAAATATGCCCTTCATATTAATTGCGGCGCGGCTTCCCCAGAAGGATCCTCGTAGCGAGGAAAAAGGAAATGCGATGGTTCTTATACTTGGTTTTGGCACCATGCCAAATGTACAGGTACAAGACCGCAATTGCTAAGGGGCGCAACATACACAAGGCATTTGCAAATACAAGCCTTGATTTGCACTGTTGCCAGTGTCAAATCTGCACTATATTAAGGGCAAAAGAGGACGAATATGACACTCGCATTTACATTTCCGGGCCAAGGTAGCCAAAGCGTTGGTATGGGCAAAGAACTGGCGGATAATTTTTCGTCCGCTAAGGCCGTATTCCAAGAAGTAGATGATGCGCTGTCTCAAAATCTGTCGCGCCTGATGTGGGACGGGCCTATGGAAGACCTAACCCTAACAGCGAATACACAACCCGCTTTGATGGCGTGTTCGATTGCGGCTATGCGAGTCTTGAAGGATGAATTTGATGTAGATGTAACGGCGGCAAAATATGTGGCAGGGCATTCTTTGGGTGAATATTCCGCCCTCTGTGCGACGGGCAGTTTAAGCCTTGCCCAAACCGCAATTTTATTACGCCTGCGCGGCGAAGCCATGCAAAAGGCTGTGGCCATTGGTGTTGGCTCAATGGCGGCATTATTGGGGGCGAGTATGGAAGACGCGGAAGCGGCGGTGAAAGCCGGTTCCGCCAAAGGGGTTTGTCAAATCGCCAATGATAATGCCACGGGGCAAGTTGTACTCTCTGGGGCTAAAGGGGCAATAGAACTCGCCGCCGAACATGCGCGTGAATTAGGCGTTCGCAAGGCAGTGATTTTGCCCGTATCGGCTCCATTTCACTGTGACCTGATGGCCCCTGCCGCTGAAGCCATGGCGGACGTACTGGCTGATATAGAAATGTTGGCTCCTTGTGTGCCTGTGGTCAATAATGTAAGCGCCGCGCCAATTGCTGATCCTGCACAGTTAAAAGCTGATCTTGTGATGCAAGTGACAGGCAGGGTACGGTGGCGCGAAAGCATTGAATGGATGGCGAGTGAGGGCATCGAAACTTACGCCGAACCGGGTACGGGTAAAGTTTTGACGGTGATGCTAAAACGGATTGTAAAAGGGCTAAATGGGGCGGCAATCAATACGCCTGAGACTTTGGAGAAATTTGCGTTAAGTTTGAAATAGGAAAGTAAAATGCCTCCCCCTATTTATGGGGGAGGTGCCCCA
>JAESQI010000180.1 GCA_016765255.1 Robiginitomaculum sp.
ATTTTTTGTTTGGAGGTGATGGCATCGGTCAATGTAAATATTAGATAGTTTATCACTTGGGGTGGCTTTTAAAGCCTGATCAAATTGTGAAATAGCCTTGCTCCAATTCCCTGTGCGGTATTGCGAAACCCCGCTATTGAAATAATTCACATTATCCATCAAATTGGGGAAGGTATCTTCCGTGTGGTAGTCTAGCACTTCAAATACGCCAACCGGCTTGGTTTTTCCCTTAACCACCACCATGTCGACGTCTCTGAGGCGGTATGTGCCTTTGAGTTTTTTGCGTGTAAACTCACTAATGAGGATACCCGCATTATATTGCTTACAGGCGCTTTCTAATCGCGCCGCAAGGTTGACGCCGTCCCCAATCATTGTGTAGTCCATACGCTTTGGTGATCCAATATTACCAGAGACGACCATGCCAGTATTCAGGCCAATCCCGTGGTCAATCGGATCAAGTCCATTCTTTACGCGAATTATATTCCAGTCCCAAAGTTCTGTAATCATAGAGATTGCGGTGCGAACGGCTCGGTCTTCATCATCATCATGGGCGAGGGGAATGCCAAACCCTGCCATGATGGCGTCGCCGATGAACTTGTCGAGCATACCGCCTTCACGGGTAATGCAATCTACCATGATTGTGAAATATTCATTGAGCATTTGCACGGTGCCTTCCGCGCCCAAACTTTCAGTGATGGTTGTAAAACTGCGAATGTCAGAAAATAGAATCGTTGCTTCAGAGCTTTTCCCTCCCAAAAGGCTTTCCCCTGTGCCGTCACTCATAAGTTGGGCGGCGATGGTTGGGTCCATATATCGGGACATTGTCGACTTCATGCGTTTCTCGGCACTGATATCTTCGATCATGAGTAAGTCGCCGAGCGTCTTACCTTCACTGTCGTTCAAAGGTAGAACACTCACATTTGCGTTAATTTTACGCTCTCCAAAGATAAGCTCTCTGTCCATAACGACCTCTGGAATTGAATCGCCTTCAACCTTAAAACATAAATCCATGATCCATGCATTTTCCGCAAAGAAGCTTGTGCCCTCAACATTGATGACATCCTCTTCTTTCACGCCGAAAATCTTAAGCCCCGCCCGATTACAGGTGATAATGACACCTTCCTCGTTCAAGGTCAGGACGCCGTTTGACATAGATTGCAGCATGCCTTGGCTATAGTTTTGCATGTTTTGAATAGACTCGAAAAGACTCGCATTTTCGAGCGCAATTGAGACTTGCGCTGTAAAGGCTTTCAGGCGGCTTTCATCTTCCTCAGTAAAAGACCCAGATTTCTTATTGAGGACTTGGGTCACGCCTATTCGTTTGCCATTTTTATTGAGGACAGGCACGCACAAGATAGAGCGCGTGAAATACCCAGTCTGTTTGTCAAAGCTCGGGTTAAAGCGTAAATCGGCATAGGCATGAGGAATGTGAATAGACTTACCAGAGGTAAACACCGCCCCCGCAATCCCTGCCGTATTGGGCAGACGAATTTCACCTAATTTATCTCCCATGGCCACACGCGAAAATAGTTCACCTGTTTTCTCGTCATTTAAGAACAAGGTGGAGCGGTCTGCTTGCAACATCCGTGTCGCCTCTGACATGACCCGCGTCAGCAAAGGGCCAAGTTCGAGTTCGGATGTGATATCGGCCACCAAATCAAGGAATTCCATTTCCTTTTTGCGATTTTTTTCAACCCGTTCAATATATTGCGTGCTTTGTAGGGCAGCAGAGGCCTGCATGGTAATGGCTTCAAGCAGCTCAAGATCATCTTGCGTAAAGGTACCGCTTGTGGGGTTTAGGACTTGGGTGACGCCAATAACCTCTCCCGTCATGGTTTTTAGGGGCGTGCATAAAATAGCCTTGGTTTTAAAGCCCGTTTGTCCATCAACGCTTCGGTTAAAGCGGTCATCATGATAAGGATCGTCAATAATTTCGCCGACACCGCTCGTAAAAACCGCACCCGCAATGCCAGTATTGTTTAATATTCTAATTTCTCGCGACAAATTTCCTTGAGCCACTCGAGAGTAAAGTTCATTACTTTGTGGGTCATTGAGGAGCAAAGTGCCGCGCTCTGCGCCAATTTCTTCGGTTGCGATTGCGACCAAAACGGCAAGGACATCATCAAGTTTTTCTATTGCCGCTGTGCGCCGAGCAACTCCGAGCAGCATTTCGGCTTGCTGTAGCTTACCTTGTGCTATCTCTAAAAGTACCTGAGGATCGCTGTTCGTTATCTCTTGTTTACTGGCAGTTTTTTGCTGCTTTTCTTTTTTGTGTACTGTATCCATTAAGCGTCCTTGCTTGTCAGGTGTTCTAGTTTTTCGCGGATTTCCGCAATCGTGTTTTGTAATTGACTTTTTTCATCGTGCATTTCGCGTGTAATGTCTTGTAGTTTTGTTTGGTGCGTAAACGCATTATCTTCTAATGTTGTTCGCAATGATATGGCTGTCTCGCGAAGTTCTTTCATTTCACTCAAACTTTCCGCCCGAAAGCTTTGCAAGTTCGTTTCACCATTTATTTTCATATTTTCAAGTTCATCACGGAGAGCTTGAATGGCCAGCATATATTGCTGTGTACTTGATAAGTTTTGCGCTTTTACAGCCTGAATCTCGGCGTCTTTTTCATGTCGAAAATCCTCGAGCTTGTCACGTAGCGCCGTAATGGTTTGTTGAAATTGACGGTTTTTACCCTGTGCCGCTTGCACGTCGTGCAGGGCATTTTCCAACTGTTTTTCAAGATCAACCACTGACTGCTTTATGGTGTTGGAATCGGTCATTACTAGCAAAACCCTGTAATTGCCCCAAGAGTTGTATCCAAGTTTAAAGGGTTTATTTCCTTTGTCACGGAAAAAATGATAACCTCTTGTTTATGGCGTTGCGATGATAATAGGTAAATTGTTGTACGAATAAGTACCTAGCAACTATGCTTACCAATTATCCGTTATTTAACCCTCTCTAGTTATATCGACACTTAATGATTTAGGTAAGGGGAATGCTAAGTGTCCATACTGTCTTTGGTAAAAGCGATTAACAGAATTGGCGGGCTGGATTTACATGTATCTTCCAAAACTCGGTCATACCTGTTCGTAGCCGTTTTACTGCTCCCCATTGTTTTTCTGCTTATCATTACAATGCAGCCTTGGGTGGATCCAAAATGGATGTTTCTTGATACGGTTACGGCGGCTGAATATTCTGATGATTGTTGTCATGTATATTATGGTTTTGTTTCAAATCTTGGTATTTTTCTGTGGGTCGCAACCGCCGCAATTAGTCTGTTCTGCGCTACGGTTTTTTTGCAATGGAAAAATGCCAAAGCTATATTAAGATTTGCGGTTACCGCAGGCCTATTTTCAGCTTGGTTGGCGATGGATGATGCTTTCTTATTGCACGAAATCGTATTTCCTAAAATAGGTGTGCCACAATTTCTTGTCCTTGCGATTTATGTCTTACTCGCGCTTAGCTATATAATCTCATCGTGGCGGGTAGTTCTTTCCAGTGAGTATTGGATATTAGGGTTAGGCGTTGGCGGCGTTGCCATTAGTTTGGGAGTAGATCAGATCTATCATAGCCTAGACCCAATGATTGTCATTATCGAAGACAGTGCAAAGTTTTTTGGTCTGTTTTGCTGGTTTGCATATCACGTGGTTACGTTAATTGTCGCTTTCCAAACCAATATGGCTAATCAAAAGCCATTACAGTGAAGCTTGGGCGACATCTTTTAGGATATGCGCCCGTTAAACTTGTTGCGGCTCTGTGCTCATTTGGCGGCATTTATGTGTACACACGGCTTTTAGGTGCAGAACAATATGGGCGTTATGCTTTGATGTTTTCTGTGATGGCCCTCATCCATACGGTGAGCCTTACTTGGGTTGAAGCATCGGCTTACCGTTTTACGGCCAAAGCACAAAAGACGGGAAACCTGCCAGACCATTTCCGCACCTCTTTGGCATTGCTGCTACGTGCGCTTTTTGTGGCAATGATATTAGTGGGCGCTTTGTTATTCGTAACTTGGGATAAACCAAATTACCGTGCGTTCGTGCCTTTCATTGCCCTGTTATTGCCGTTTAATACGATGATCAAAATTGCCATGGAGGCCCATAAGGCAAGCCAACACGTCAAACGGTACGCCCTATCAGCCATTGTAAAAATATTGTTAGGGTTTTTCATAGGGAGCCTGCTTGCATGGCAAACGGGACTTGGTGCCGTTGCGCCGTTTGCAGGTTTGCTGTGCGCGTCTACTGTTCTGGTCGTGAGGGAAGGAAGCTGGCTTTTAAAACAAGCCGTAGGTGGCAAAACGGACAAGGCAACGCGTATGGCATGGCTTGCATACGGCGTACCAACGGCTATAGCGCTCGTGCTGGATATGCTATTATCGTCAGTGGATAGGTTTTTGATTGTTTACTTCATGGACGAAGCGGCAGTTGGAGGTTATGCGGCTGGATATGGCGTTGCTGATAAAACCGTACTTGTACTCTGCGCTTGGGTCGCGATGGCAGGATCACCTCTTATTATGGAGGCTTATGAAAAGGGCGGACGTGTTGCTGCGCAAGCGCAAGCCCAAAGCTTTGTCAAAACACTCTTACTGGTTGGCATGCCCGCAGCAACAGGTCTCGCCCTTGTCGCTGGCCCGCTTGCTGATGCCATGATTGGTATTGAGTTACGCGAACAAGCCAAACAAATCATTCCGTGGATTGCATTTGCAGGCCTGTTTAACGGTTTGCTTATCCATTATTTCTCAGAGAGCTTTCAACTCGCACATAAGACTAGAATACGGGCAGTTTTAATGTGTCTGCCATTGGTGATGAATATCATTTTAAATATTATTTTTATCCCGCTTTACGGGGTCATGGGTGCTGTAATTGCTACCCTCGCTAGTTATATTATGGCCGTGGTTTTGCTGGGGCTCGTCGGGCGGAAATATGTCAAACTTAAC
>JAESQI010000181.1 GCA_016765255.1 Robiginitomaculum sp.
CTCGGAAGGTTGGCTTTGGACGGACGTCTCGCCAACCCGGTCAGATTGGGAACGAAGCAGCCGCAACGAGTTTTGTTCGGGTCAGTGTTCAGCCTTCCACTTTATGCATTGCGGGTTGCCGCCCGCCAACTTAGGTCAGCATTCTTACATTCCCGGTCGTCGCTTTGCTCCTCCTCGCCTCTTGATTACATTCCCGGTCGTCGCTATCGCTTCTCCTTGCCTCTTGATACATACCCGGTCGTCGCTTTGCTCCTCCTCGCCTCTTGATACATTCCAACATATTGCCACCCCAGCGTAGGCTGGGGTCTCGCGCAAATTTATACGCCGTCGCTTGCTTCAGATTCCAGCCTACGCTGGAATGACAAAATTAAAACGTACAAAAAAACTGTCACCCCATACTTGATCTGGGGTCTGACACATATCCCCAAGTTTGTGTTTGCTTCTTTTTTCTAACTTAAGCTGGCATGACAAGCTAAGAGCGCAACGTTGTTAATGTATGGGTTGTTTTGCTTTCCCTGACTATTATTATCAGCTACAAACATTCTCATGACAGATACAGCCGATTCCAATATTAGTTACAAAGTTCTAGCGCGCAAATACCGCCCTATGTGCTTTGAGGATATGATTGGTCAAGAAGCCATGGTCAAAACATTGACCAATGCATTTAAAGTAGGCCGTGTCGCCCATGCTTTTATGCTGACAGGGGTTCGCGGAATCGGCAAAACCACAACGGCGCGGCTCTTGGCAAGGGCCCTAAATTATGAAGGACAAGAAGGCAGTGGGCTAGAAGGCCCAAGTGTCAAACTAAACCCCGAAGGCATTCATTGCGATGCCATCAATAAATCCTCTCATATGGACGTAATGGAAATGGACGCAGCTTCGCGCACGGGTGTTGGCGATATCCGCGAGATTTTGGACAGTGTTCGCTACGCACCCGTCTCGGCCCGTTATAAAATATACATTATTGATGAGGTGCATATGTTGTCGGGGGCGGCTTTTAACGCGCTCTTGAAAACTTTGGAAGAACCCCCAGATCACGCGAAATTTATTTTCGCCACCACTGAAATTCGCAAAATACCGATTACGGTTTTGTCTCGGTGTCAAAGGTTTGATCTGCGGCGCGTAGAGGCCGGGGAATTAACAGATCATCTGGCGGGCATTTGCGAAAAAGAAAATGCTGATATAGCTAGAGATGGATTGGCCCTCATCGCGCGCGCCTCAGAAGGTTCTGTGCGCGACGGGCTTTCGCTGTTGGATCAGGCGATTGTGCAAGCCCAAGACGGCGCGCAAGTGAGCGCGGATCACATCCGAACCATGCTCGGGCTTGCGGATCGGGGGCGGGTGCTTGATCTATTCGGACATGCGGCAAAAGGGGATGCCAAGCAGGCTCTCCGCGAAGTGCGCTCTCAATATAATGACGGGGCGGAGCCGAGCGTAATCGTCAGGGACTTGCTCGATATTTGTCACGAAATATCACGGGCTAAAATTTTGGGCGCGGACTGTGAATTTGACGCTGCTCCAGATCATATTGCGCATTTGCACGGTTTAGCGGAAACTCTAAGCATGGGACAAATTACGCGGTTATGGCAAATGCTTTTGACGGCCTACGGGGATGTACGCGAAGCGCCTGAGCCGTTGGCGGCGGCTGAAATGGCCGTCTTGCGCATGGCGGTTGCAAGTGATTTGCCACCACCAGAATTGGGGGCGCAAGTGTTGGAGGGTCTTAAAAACATTAAGGATGCTCCTGCGCAAGCCACACCTAAAAGCCAGTTAACACCACCCGCATCACCTGTGTCGACGGCCCAAGATATTCCCGCAGCCATGGGAAATGTGCAAACAAAACCAGTGTTGGAATTACGCGCTGAACCTGCGCAAAGCGAGAAAATTGTGCCGAGCAGTTTAGAAGAGCTTGTAGCAGGTATGCATAATACTGAAACAGCGCTCAAATATGAAATTCGTCAATATGTGAGGCCCGTATTATTTGAAACGGGCAAGATCATCTTTGAACCCGCTCCAAACTCGCCAATGGACTTAGCACCGCGCATAGCAAAATATTTGCAAAATGTAACCTCTACGTCGTGGAAAATCCTAGCGGATCCAGACGCGAAAGGCGCACCAAGCCTGATTGAAGCGCGGAAACTTCTGAATAAAAAGCGCGATGCCTATGAGCAAGCCCATCCATTGATCGCAAAAGCAGAAAAATTATTCCCGGGCGTCGAAGTGGTTTTTAGAGATCGCCCAAAAATTTCCAATGTCATAGAAGCAGATATTAACAAGGACGAAAAATAATGAAAGATATTATGGGCTTGATGAAGCAAGCAAAGGCCATGCAAGAAAAGATGGAAGAGGCCAAAGCCCAAGTGGCTGATTTGGTCGCGGAGGGAAGTTCTGGCGGCGGGTTGGTACGTCTGACTTTATCTGGCGAAGGCCATATGCAAACTCTGACCCTTGATCCCGTCCTCATTGATAAGAACGAGATCGAAATTTTAGAAGACTTGATCATCGCCGCATTTCACGATGCCAAGGTCAAGATGGATCAAAAACAACAAGAAACCATGCAAGCGGCCATGGGCGATCTACAACTCCCACCTGGCATGGATATGCCGTTTTAAACGATTAGCCTGTTTCGCCGAATAATTCGCGGCCAATCAACCATCTTCTAATTTCGCTTGTGCCTGCGCCGATTTCGTAAAGTTTCGCGTCGCGCAAAAGCCGTCCCGTTGGGTATTCATTGATATAGCCATTTCCGCCGAGCATTTGGATGGCGTCAAGGGCGAGGAGCGTGGCTTTTTCGGCAGCGTATAAAATCGCTCCCGCCGCATCCTTACGGGCCGTTTCACCTCTATCGCAAGCTTGGGCCACCGCGTAAGTGTAGGCCCGCGCTGTTGATGTGGTGACATACATATCGGCCAACTTACCTTGCATAAGTTGAAATTCACCAATGGATTTGCCGAACTGTTTGCGTTCGTGAATATAGGGCAAAACTACGTCAAGACAGGCTTGCATAATCCCGATAGAGCCGCCTGACAAAACCGTGCGTTCATAATCAAGGCCGGACATGAGAATGCCAACGCCTTTGCCAAGCGGGCCCATGATATTTTCTTCGGGGACAATGCAGTCCTCAAATACCAATTCGCACGTGTCAGACCCGCGCATACCAAGCTTGTCCAGCTTTTGCGCTGTCGAAAATCCTTTGAAACCTTTTTCGATAATGAAGGCGGTAATCCCCTTGGAGCCAGCACTCAAATCCGTCTTGGCATAGACAATGAGAGTGTCGGCTATCGGCCCATTGGTGATCCACATTTTATTGCCGTTGAGAATGTAGGTGTCGCCTTTTTTATCGGCGCGAAGAGCCATGGATACCACGTCCGACCCTGCACCCGGTTCACTC
>JAESQI010000182.1 GCA_016765255.1 Robiginitomaculum sp.
ATAATGTTGGCCCAGCCGTGGGCGCAGGGGCTCTGACCTTGGTTGGGGCAATCCTGATCGCGGTTGTGTTTGAGTCTGCTGGTGCAATTATTGCAGGCGGAGACGTTGTCAAAACCATCAAAAAAGGCATTATCGACCCTGCCATGATCGGGGATACCCAGACCTTTATCTGGGTAATGATGGCGGCGCTTTTGTCGGCGGCCATTTGGCTTAATATCGCCACCTATAGCGGTGCGCCCGTTTCCACCACCCATTCCATTGTTGGCGGGGTTTTGGGCGCAGGCATTGCGGCGGGCGGCTGGGGCATTGCCGATTGGGGACAGGTACAAAAGATCGTGGCCAGCTGGGTCATCTCTCCAGCGCTTGGCGGTATTATCGCGGCCTCATTTCTATACGCCATTAAACAAAGCGTTCTTTATAAAACCGATATGAAGGAGGCGGCCAAAAAAGTTGTACCCATATTGATGGGGATTATGGCATGGGCCTTTACCACATATCTTATCCTAAAAGGGTTTAAGGAAATCATCAAAATCGAATTTCCCATTGCACTTGCCATTGGCTTCGGAGCGGCAGTTTTGGTATATTTCCTTGTCCGCATCACCGTTAAAAAGAAAGCGGAGCAAATCGAAAACACCCGCGAAGCTATTGATAATCTGTTTATTATTCCTCTCATTGTAGGCGCGGCGTTCTTAAGTTTTGCCCACGGGGCCAATGATGTAGCCAATGCAGTCGGGCCACTGGCCGCCATTAACGAGGCCGTGCGCGGCGGGGCCATTGCCACTAAGGCCTCCATTCCCCTTTGGATTATGCTGATCGGGGCTGTCGGGATTGCCGTTGGGCTTTCTCTCTACGGCCCGAAATTGATTAAAACCGTAGGTAACGAAATCACTGAACTTGATAAGGTTCGGGCTTTTTGTGTTGCTCTTGCCGCCGCCATTACCGTAATAATTGCCTCGCAAATGGGCCTACCCGTTAGTTCCACCCACATCGCCGTTGGCGGGATATTCGGCGTGGGTTTCTTACGCGAACATCTCACCACAGATTACAATCGTAACCTTGCCAAAATCCGTACCCATATGCGCGACGAAGAAAATTATGACGAAGCCATGATCGAAACCTTCATCGAAGAATTTGACGCGGCCTCTGTGGTGGATAAGAAAAAATTCCTCAAGGAGCTGAAACAAAAAGCCATCAAGGAAGAATTGACATGGGCCCAAAGACGCCGCGTCAAAAAAGCCTATAAAGCCAAATTGGTCGAACGCTCCATGTTGTTTAAAATCATCGCCGCTTGGATATTCACCGTCCCCGTCGCCGGCCTCCTCTCAGCCGCCCTATTCTTCATGCTCAGAGGCATCTTATTGCCGTAACACCAACCCTATGATAGAATTTCCCTATGCATGAATATAAATGGGACAAACGGCGAGCGTGTAAAGAAACTTTACAATGGTCGCAATTTCACGTTTCCGATTTTGTATTACTTATTGCAATCATCGTACTTTCGCGATTGCAATGTGTTGGGTTATGGGTAATCAATTTTACTTACGACGATACCGCCATTGGTGCAGAGCTAAATAGTTCTTTTATTAGAACATTTCCGTATACATCTCAGAGCTACCTTTCGGATTTAAATACAATTTGCATTCTAGTATGGACTTTTTGGGTGTTAGGGCTTTATGTGAAGCTCAAAAGTAAACAACAACCATTATGGGCAATCATCATAGTCAGCTTGCTTCTATCTCTAGGTTTAATCGAATTTACATTACGAGTTTATAATTTCAACCTTATTCCGTATTCGAAAGCTCTATAACTGATAATCCGACTCGCATTTTTATGGAGGCTAGGTTACAAGCCCTTCATGTTTAACTTACATTAGGAGAGCCACATGGCTGGAATGAATTTACTTGATATGATTATGGCAGCGCAAGGCGGAAAGATCGCCAAGAGTGCGGGTGGGCAATTTGGACTAAATGCCAAACAATCCCAAAGCGCGATTGCGGCTCTTTTGCCAGCTATTTCGTCTGCTCTTAAGAAAAATACGGCGTCCCCACAAGGTCTTGCTGGTCTACTGAGTGCTTTGCAAAATAATGATCACGGGCGCTATATGGACAATCCTGATGTGTACTCACATTCTGCTACGCGCAATGAAGGCAATAATATTCTTGGCCATTTATTTGGCTCCAAAGATGTCAGCCGCGCTGTTGCAGGCCACGCTGCCAAGCGATCTGGTATTGGCGCGGATATCTTAAAGAAAATGTTGCCAATGGTCGCCACTATGGCCATGGGCTCTTTGTCCAAACAAACGGCGCAACCAAGTATGGCAAGCCAACTCGCGGGCCTCGCCCTTGGTGGTGGACGTCAGCAATCAGGCGGGCTTGGCTCTCTCTTGGGCGCGCCTACTGGCGGCAATGCAAGACGCCAACGCGGCTATCAACAACAGCAGCAACAAGGCATGGGTATTCTTGGCAAGCTTCTGGACGCAGACGGTGACGGCAGTGTGATGGACGACGTGCTGGGCATGGCTATGAAACAAATGATGGGTCGGTAGTCTTTAACTTACTCCCTCCCTCCCTCTCTCTCTGTCATTCCAGCGTAGGCTGGAATCCGAAACAATGGGAAATGTTCCAAACACCGAGATCCCAGATCAAGTCTGGGATGACATTTGTTAGAATTATAAGCCAAAAAAACCCGGTTCTGAATTTCAGAACCGGGTTTTTTGTTTAGAAATATATGGCTTTATGCTTCGCTTGCTCTTTTATCAGCAGCCTCTTCCACGTCGCCTTCTTTCATCCAGCCTCTTACAACAGGTGCGAATAATAACATTAAAACACCAATCCCGATCCCGATCCAACCAACGCTAGAAAAGACGGATGAGTAATTATCTTTAGCCGCAACCTTATCAATAATTTCACCACCAACGGTTTCAGCACCTGCCATGCCCGCAATAAACCCTGATAGAGAATTTCCAAGCCCCGAATAAAGGAACCATGCGCCCATCATAAGACCTACAGCTTGCGCTGGCGCTAGTTTTGTCATTGCCGACAAGCCGACAGGTGACAACAATAATTCAGCCATAGTGTGTATCCAGTATATCAAGAAAATAAAGATTACAGGCGTTAGCAAACCTGCACCAGCTGAATTTATACCTGCAACCAGTGCAAGATAACCAAGTCCCACACCCATCACACCAAATGCAAATTTTACTGGCGTTGAAGGTTCCCAATTCCGCTTAGCCAGCCAAATCCAAAGCCATGCAACAATTGGCGCGAAAATAAAGATGAACCCTGCATTCAATGATTGAAATACTGGCGTAGGAACATCCCATCCGAGTATATTCGTATTTACCAATCTACTCGTAAACAAAGTCAGTGATGAACCCGCTTGCTCAAACAAAGACCAAAACGGAATTTGTGCAACTGCAAAATATGCACCAGCCCACATACGTGAACGGTCTCTACCTTTCAGCTTAACAAAACTGTATCCGATTAGGTATATAAACATCAACACACCAACAATCGCGCCCAATGAACCAACGATCTCAGAATGCATGACCAATGTCATAGCCAAAGCAATGATGCCAAAACCAACAAGGTAACATGCCCACTCCACGTTAATTGGCCCAAAGACTTTCTCTTTTAACTTAGCTGGGTTTGGCGGTTCCGCCTTACCTTCAAGCCAAGGCTGCATAGTTAAAAATGTGACCAGACCAATGAGCATACCTATACCTGCAAGGCCGAATCCCCATTTCCAACCCCAATAAATACCAAGAATGCCACATGTCCAAGTTGACAAAAATGATCCAAGGTTAATACCCATATAAAACAGGGTGAAACCAGAATCTCGTCGCACGTCATATTTATCATACAAGCTACCAACGATTGTCGATATATTAGGCTTAGAAAACCCACACCTGCAATAATCATGGAAAGAGAGAAAAACAAAATATATACATAGAGTTTTTGCTTTTCGTTTCTTGAAGAAAATTGTCCATCTTCAATTGTCGTTAATACATCCAAGTTTTTTAGTGTACCCGTTTCTGGATCAGACTTCTCACGTGTATCTGTTGTTAAAATTTGCAATGATGTATCTGTGTTTTCTTTAAATTCAACACGCGCCCCATTTATCATGGCATAATTAAGTTCGCCTTCCTCAACAGCATAAGAATCACCATTCAAAATAAGCGTTGTCTTTGGGTCTTCACCGGCACAACCTAGTTTTACAACATTACATATATTTTGAAAAAATGAACGAGATGTACGTTCAATACGGTAATCTCCTTCACCGTCTTTGTTCATAGGCGTCAGGACTAAGTCACCGCCTTCTGCGCCTTGATTAGCCAAAGTAGCGTAATTCTTGCTATTAAAAACGATACGACGAGGGGCTCCTTCATAATTTATAAAGAGCTGTCTAAATCTATCACGCCCTTCATCTTCCATGACGTATTCATTACCATTAAATTTTAAAAACTCTGTGGAGCCACTCCCCTCAAAGGCCATGCCAGTATGGCCAAGTACCAGTAAAATAGCTCCAAAAGTAACCGCTTTTCTCTGCCCTAAATATTTATCGGAAAGAGACCCACCTATAATAGACATTACATATACAAGCGCGATATACGCACCATAAATTGATGATGATTTCTCATCAGAGAATAAAAAATGCTGTACGAGGTAAAGAGTTAAAAGCGCTCTCATACCATAATATGAAAACCGTTCCCACATCTCTGTGAAAAAGAGCACGACTAGCCCGCGTGGATGACCAAAAATGGTTTTCTCTCCCGCAGGTATTTTTAATTCACTCATAGGAATTTCCCCTAAAATTATAATTATCCGTAAAAGACACTGTATCCTTCATCAACTCAAGTGTTTTTTACGTTCAAACATTACATTCTTGCAATAATTACGATAGTTGTCGTTTTTCTCTTTACAGTACGACGAGTGTCGTTTAAACGGGTGGTATATTTTAGAGAGTCTTTCTATGTCGAGTAAAAAACCATCCGAAGCCGAAGTTGAAATTTTGCAAATCTTGTGGGAGCGCCAACCCTGTAGTGTGCGTATTGTCCACGAGAACATTTCTCGCTTCAAAGACGTTGGCTATACAACAACTTTAAAACAACTCCAACGCATGCAAGACAAAGGATTGGTGAGCCGCGAACCTGGCGAGGGCAAGTCTTTTAAATATTCTGCCGTTGAAGAAGCAGGGACAACGCAAAGCAAACTCTTAAGCCAACTTTTAAAACCGCTTTTCGAGGCAATGTTAATGAACTCGTCATGCACGCGCTCGGCGACGCTAAATCGTCGGGCGAAGATCTGGACGCAATTAAAAAATTTATAGAACAAATTGAAGCAAATTCACAAGACGGGGCGCAAACATGAATTTCCTACCAAATCTCACACAAATCTCAGACGCATTGGGATGGGCGGTGCTCCATTCCCTCTGGCAAGGCGCACTCGCCGCCGTAATTGTCTGGACTTTTCGAAAGCTAACCCGCGAAAGTGCGGCAGATACCCGCTATATGTTTAGCTTTGTAACGCTCTGTTTGTTACTCGCCGCCTTTATTGGCACATTTTTATACTACTTTAATGTGGGCGCAATGGCCACGGGACTGGGCGACAGTGCAGCGCAAACGCTCACCCTGCCGCCGTCATTGATAAAAA
>JAESQI010000183.1 GCA_016765255.1 Robiginitomaculum sp.
CTTGACTAAAGAGGGACGGCAAGCTTTAAAAAGCTAGGCTATATTATAGTGCGATTATAAAGCTTTAAAAATTGCCGAGGGTTTTGGTGATTTATCAGTTTCGGAATCGTCATTGGCAGGCGATGATTTCAAGCCTAAAAACATCAAAGCCAGCATAAAACTAACTTTTAGCAACCATTTTAAAAAATCCATAATACTCTCTGCCCTTGAATCAAACACAAGATACGCTAAATTTAAAATATTTCAAGCCTCAGTAAGCTCAAATCTAGGTGTAATAGATTACATTTTTGTTAGATTACGGCTGTAATTTTACTTTGTAAACGAGCAATACATCCTGATCCATATCAAGTTCTTCAAGCCAGGTTGGTGTGTTTCCAGCGATTAACTGGCTCATCATACCTGCGGGAGCTTTGTTTAAATAAAGCCCTGTTTCGCCGTTTTTTCGGCACGCGATGACATAATCAGCTTGCATGTTGATGACGGCTTGTTTTGCCTCTGCCTCATTGCCCATAAACATGTCCAGACTGGCGAGTATGCCTTGGGTGTTTCTATGGTATGGGGCTGTTGTTACTTTTAAATCCGTGTGGGCGAGTATTGCTGCGCCGAGGTCAATTTGGGTAAGGGCTGTACTTGGCGCGAGTGTGTTTAAAGATTTCAATACATTGGCGCTGAGGCATTTTTGGGCTTGAGCTGTAGCGGTTTTTTTGATTTCTAAATCTTTTTTTGTAAAAAGAGACAATAGAAGCGGTAAGGTGATTGGCGCTAGTAATACGAGAAAGCTTAATCGGGCAATGTTTTTACGCCATGTAGTCTTTCGTGTTTCTGCCCACGCCAACCCAGACGCTAACAGATAAGCGGAAAACGGAATGGCGAAGCTGGCTGCAAAAGCCATTGAGCGGGTTTGCACGAGGCCTGCGACGCATGCTAAACTTGTGAAAATCAAGATTGAGCGTGGAGCTAGGCCGTAACCATTCCCTGTTTTTTTATGGTAGAACCATATGCCAATGAGGGTAAATATTGGTAAAATGATCATCGCCGTACCGCCAACAATGTCGCCTTTGATATAGGTGTGAAAGGCTTCTGCTTCGGAGACATTGGCAAGCCATATATCGCTTATACGCGGATCAAGGCCAGCATATGGACCGTGTAAGCATTGTGGGTATATGGCAATTGTTAGGGCGAGGGCTATGCCGCCAAATAGGCCCGCAGCCATAAAACGGTAGAATGGCGAGGGTAGGTATTTGCCTGTAAAACTCAGACCAAACAAGACAATTGCAACCAACACCGTTAATTGGGTGTAGACTATAGAGAGCGCGTCACAAAATGGGGTGAACCAATTGGCGATGGGAGTGCTGATGAAGAGGCAAATAAGGGTTGTGACGGCCATAGATATGCCAAAACCCCGCATGCGGCGATCCCCATTTTCTTCTGAAAACACCCACACTAAAACCATGGAAATGCAGGCTGCCGCAATATAGGGGGCACTTTCTATGCCCACATAAAGCCCAATCCCGCAGGCCATACCTGCATAGACAGCTTGTTTGGGCTTGTTTGATGAGCGAATGATAAGAGCAAGCAGGCGAGGGCCAAAACAATTTGCAAACTGTGATGATCTATTCGGCCCAGCCCGAATTGCGCAAGTACACCGTAAGATAAAGCTGCCATAAATGCGGCGGCCATAGGCGCGCGCATATTATCAGTGAGTTTCATGGTCAGCGCCGAAACCAGATATAAAAATGCAAGCAGCATCAGGCTTGGGTAGGCTGCCATCATCATGGTTTCTGCCATCTGTGATCCAACAATAGGGGTGAGAAACTTTATAGGCAGGCCGATGAGAACATCGCTAATCCGTGACCAATGCATAAGGATGGGATCAACGGGATTTAGGCGATATTGGTGTAGGTCAAGCCAAGGTTGTCCGCCGAGCCAGTCTCTGATTTCCACGAGCCGTAAATAATCATCATTGCCCTGTAATTCGCCTTTTAAAATTGACGGGCCTGTTTTTATCCAATTCAAGATGACAAGTAAAATCCAAACAAACCAAATTATACCGTGGCGCTCGATAATATATTGTGCACGAGGGGATAATTCTCCAGATTTTGGTTCGTCTTTTTGCGTCGCCACTTTTTTCTCCCATCAACACTGTCATGCCAATAAAGAGGGATGGTTAAAATCAGCTAAAAATTTGATGCAAAATCTATGCTGTTGAGGTGGGCTTTCTCGTTTTATACATAATTAGACAGATCAAGCTTAAGCTAAAAAACACAATTATACTGTCGAGTTCGGAATTGAGGGGCACTTTGAAAACTGTTGGTGTTGGCAGTGCCGAATTATCATACCCCACCAGACTAGCCGCAAAAATATTGTTAGCCGCATGCATACCAATGGCTGATTCCAGGCCGCCGTCGATATATGTTAATACACAAGCAAATAGCCCGAAAAGAAAATAGCCGCTCATGGCGATGATCAGGGACGTATCTTTAGTGGTTTCGGCAATTTCTGGATTACCGAGATGTAGGGATGCAAATGCAGCACTGGTAATCACAAACACGATCCACGGGTTTTTTATATAATGCCCAATGCCTTGATTAAGATAGCCACGCAAAGCTATTTCTTCTGTCGCGGATTGCAGGGGAATGAGCAAAAGGGTAACGGGTAAATATATCCAGAACCGAGACGGGTTAAATACAAATTCCGCATGACTAGCGCCGCTCACATGCCCGATCAATGATGCAATTGCCAATATGGCCCACATGACAAGCATGGCAAATGCCATTCGTCCCCACCTGAATTTAGGGGCAGCGGTTAAGAGAGATAAAAAACTACGACTGTGTATAAACTTTTGTGACAGCCATAACCCGAACAAAAGAACTGGAAATGTGAGCAATATCAATGCGTAATTTATAGGGTGGCTGGTGATGAGATTGGAAATGATATCCTCTGATCCTGCGGGCGCATTTAGATTGGCTTTAACGAATGCAATGCTTGTTATGCAGATGACCAAAGCAGACAATACACTGGCGATTTGTTTTGATAGATTGCTTTTAAAGCTATGGCGTAAAAACCAAAATATGACGGGTATTATTGGTGTAAGTCCTATCAGTGCGTATTTCATGGCCGTGTTGGGGTCAAAGTCTGTACTGGCTTGTTCGGCCATTGCTTTTTGCAGTATTTCTGGATCGGTTATCATAGCCATGACTTGCATGCCAACGCCTAAAACAATTTGTCCATAAAACCAGATCACAAGTGCAAACCAAAACCCTATAATCCAACTCCACCATTTTGAATTTCCAGTTTGTGTTTGTGACAAGAAGGATTGAATAGGCGTTTGTGATAAAGACATAATGGCTTTCATATTGATTATATTCTTGCCTGTACCTAGCTGGGAAATAAAATGTTCGCAATAAAAAACCACCAATCCATGGTTTGGATTGGTGGTTTCCCAAGAGCCGCCTTTGGGGGTGCGGCGTATCATTGCATATTTTTTTACCAGCGATTGCGCGCATAGGCACAATTCACGACGCGTTCAGAGCCTTGAATAATATAATAACCGTCAATGGGGTTGTAACACTGTTTTACACTTATAGCTAAATTAGTTTAGAGTGATGATTTATTAATTTATTTTGTACATATTTCCCTGATGTTTTCAGGAGAGTATATTATGGCA
>JAESQI010000184.1 GCA_016765255.1 Robiginitomaculum sp.
TGTTGATGTGGTGCGTGAGCGAGTAGAATTCGATGACCTAGTAACGCTTATCAATAGTACCGCCAAAAGGTGGGACGCAAATCAAATCATTGTAGAAGATAAGGGTTCTGGGACGCAATATATTCAGACTCAGGGTGGCGGTAGCGGTGTTGCTAGAAAGGCACCTTGCCCAGTTGTTGCAATTTCAACTGACAATAAGTCTAAAGAATTTAGATTTGATGGCGTCACGATTATGTTCAAGGTAGGTGAGGTTGTTTTACCTAGATCAGCGATTTGGTTGGCGGAATACGAGTCAGAATTACTCTCATTTCCAACATGTAAGCATGATGACCAAGTTGACTCTACTTCTCAGTATTTAGCCAAAGCAAATCTGTCACAAACAAAACGTGGGACAGTAAAAGCTATCGTCGGTGGATCAGGACGACCAAACTCTCCGGCAATTGATGTAGTATCAGAAAGACCACCACCATCTGCTAAGATCGGTGGGACGAGAACGACACCACCAGAGCCTGTCGTGGAGACGCCCTCAACACCCCCTAAAAAACATCCCAAAGCCAACCGTGCGACACGTCTGCACGACAGCTCGATACGAAGAAGACTGGGTCGCTAGCTAGGCGTAGGTTTTGTAAGAAAAGACGAACAAAACTCAGCGTATGTAAGGAAAAGCGGAGCCAATGTAAGGATTTACGAGGGGTTTGTAAGGAAACACGAATGATTTCCAAGGTCATTTATAGATGAAAAGCACTATAAACCCGTAAAGCGCTTAAAAATGTAAGACTAGATACATTTTCTTACATTTAATATGTATTAATTACATGTAGTTAGGTGTTTTTGTAAGGAAAGATTTGTAAGAAAAGAATGGGAGGGACCCTAGGATTTGCACAAGGGGTGGGTACTTACCCCATAAAAAATAGGATTTTTGGGTTGTTGTTTGAGCAAATATGACGATGCATAAACATCCGATGCAATAACATCGTTTTTGACGTGTTTTCATGTCTGGAATTGATGAGGTTTTAGTGGTGATTCAAACTACTTCGTCGTGCGAGCAGATTCCGAATGAGTTGTTTCGATAATATTTCCATCGGGTAGATGTACTGGAGCTAACTTAGCGAATCGGAAGAACTCAGCTGGCAACTCCAGACCATGGATTCTGTAGCCTTGTATTAACCTCACGATAAGACAAATATATTGCGGGATCGGACTGATTTCAGCAGTCATGTAACGATGTATTGTTGAAGGGGTTAAGCCTGTGGCCTCGCAGAATTTCTTCTTCCAGCCGCGACCGCCAAAAGCATCCTCAAGGATGCAGGTAAACTCAAGTGGTGTTAGCCACTCGGTAGGTTTTGGCTTCATATTATTTGTCACGGTAGGCCCTAAGATCAATTGCTACAACAACCCACCACTAACAGTAGTCGATGGTTGTTGATACTATATATTACTCCCTATTGGTAGCATGTTGGTACCAACATCCGATATTGTTATATAGTATAAGTGTATTGCGTCACGCATTTATCGAGGTGATGTAGAATATTCATCTTCAATCTCTCTCGTTTTCACTATTTTCTATTTTGTTGCTTTTTCAATTTTTATTACGAGCTTGTGAGCACGGATAAATACTTGGGTGCAAGTTTCATTTGTCTGTAGTTGTGGCGTGTCGTCAAGAATATTGATAGTAATGATAACGCGAATTCAAAACCGCATAATCTATTGATATAATTATATTAATCAAGAAAATATTAGTTCAAAATAGTGCTTGACGCATTGATTGGAATTCCTTACATTTCTATTGTCAGATTTATTAACAACGGCACGGGAAATGCAAAATGACCAGACACAACCTAAGACGCCACACAGGTGCAAAACTAAAAGAATATTTCTTTGTGGATGGTATCCGCACAAGCGGCGCTCACTACTGGAAAATAAGCAACAATGCATTGCGAATGGATTGCTTCCTAACAACTACACAAGATTTACTGAGTGGGTTGCGTGTGACGCAATATAAAAGCGTCGAGGTTACGACATGAAAACGCTAACCGAAACTAGAAAAGCCGACCGCTTAAAAATGGCAATTGAGCTAGAGCGGTTGGCCTTAACTCTTGGCGCAAAAGTAACGCGTCATGAAGAGGGGCAATATGCACTAGGTAAACGGTGCATTTATGTGATGATTGAGGCCGCTAGAGGTATGAATGTAACAATCACATTCGACGGTGAGAGCTGGCAGCATAACACCCATGTTTTAAGCTGGCATATAAAAGACTCTGACGCTCGCTTTTCGTGGGTTTTTCAAAGCGTGAATAACTACCACTATGCAAAGGCAACAGACATAGCAGAGGGTTTTGAAGCGCTTTGCGCCGTTATAGAGAACCGTCTAACTCAGGCAGCTGACGGGCGAGCCTTTTGCTTGGACAGAGAAGCGGAGCAAATAGCAAAGCACGGTACGAATGCTGAGCAGAATGCTAAATGGGCAAAATGGCGTGAGGAAATGAATCAGGAAAATCAGGGGGCACAAAATGCGCGAACCATTTAAAAACAATATGGGTTTTATCCGCGCTGGGTACCGGTGTTTTACAGGTGTCACTCTGAATCAAATCCAATGCAATGTGATCAACAAATTTCATACAAGGATTCTAGTGTTTGAGGGGGCGGGCGTAGTTGTTCCTGAGTGGCTTTTAAGTAGCAGGCATAGGGCTTTTGTAATGGCTGCTGAAACATGAAAAAAAAGTTTATTTGCTTGACTCGATACACCACTGGTGCATTATATTTACTTCACAACAGCACGGGAAATACTAAAATGAGTATCTTCAAAAATACAGACTTGCTTGAAATTATAGAAGAGTATGCAAGCGACAATGGCGGTTATTCAAACGAGGAAGAGCTTAGCAAGGCTTTCGATGAGCAAATAGCTCCACTCGTTATTCAACAGCATAGCGAGGATGACACCATTGCTATGAATGAGGCGTTCAACAATTGGACGGATGGTCTTTGTAAGGATGGCGAAATTCATGATGAGCAATATGACAAGTATTGCTACGTAGGTAAGTATTCGGACTAAATTTATTCCACAACAGCACGGGAAATGCTAAAATGAATGAACAAACTAGAGTGAGAATTGGTTGGGTTGGATTCGCAGGATTAATCCTGTTTATGACTATGACAATGCTGTCAGTCCATTACGTATCCAAACCATTACACGCAGCTGACTCAGACTTGAGCGCGGAAATGGGGGGCAACCATGGATAGTTCAAAAACATCCAGAGGGTGGAAAACTCTGAGACGCATTGCGCGTCAAAACAAAAGCCTTGATAGGTTTGGCACAACGATTAAGTTGAGCAACATATCAGCACCAATACGACGCGAAATGGCGCGCATGGGTAGGGAGTTAGTGCAATGAGTGTTACATCTGCAGCGCAAGAGCTATGGGACGCATTAGAGACGGCTAAACGTCCTAGTGGTGATGAGTATATCAAGATTAAAGACGGTTCGCCTGAGTGGATGACAGAGGCTGTTAGGGCATGTCATCAAGACAGCGAAATACTCCCCGATGATTTTAGATACAAGTTTGTGGTGCTAGCTGCCAGCGCGGTATCTGAATTCGTTGATGGCGAGCAAGAGCTTAATGAATACGTATTTGAGCAGCTGAATAATGAACATTCGTTTTGTGTGTATTACGAGATGACTCAATGGTTAGCAGGCCAGCCAACACTTAGGATGGGATATTGCGACGAGGTAGTTGAGCAGTATGAGGCAAAGGGCATGAGTAACATTATGTCTGCAGCCATGCTTATGGAAGCGGAAGAGGTCGCGCATGCTTTGATTGCGTATCTATCCGAACATTTTGCAGATGTTGAAGAGGCTGCATAGTGGAGGGCGCTGTTAAGCTATTCGTAGCAATCCTAGTCATACTAATCCTCTCAGCGTTCTAGACGCGACACAGTAATGAATGAAAGGCCTCGCTCTCATGCGAGGCCTTTTTGCGTCGCGCTGTCAGTCGGAGGCAAGTCGAATCACTTGCTGAATAAGGGGGGATAGGGGACCCAAGGGTCCCCCTTGACTCTGAGAATAGGCACCCCGTCACTGTCAGTGCCTTGCAAAAAAGCATTGAGAAATACCTTTATTATAGCGAGCCGTTTTGTTAAATATATTGACTTTTGGTGAATAATAGTTAGTATCGCTAACTTATATTTACGGTAAGTTATGACGCATCAAACCTCCAATAAAACCCCATCTAAACATCCCCCTGTCATGCATAGCGACTACGCGCGTTGGTCTCCCATATGGGAAGCCCTCCGGGCAGCTATCGAAGGCCAGCGTGCCATCAAAGAGGCTGGGAATAAGTTCCTTCCAAAAATGGAAGGACAGAATGATGCTGAGTACGACGCCTATTTAGCTAGAGCTACGTTCTACAATATGGTCGGACAGACGAGAAGTGGTCTTGCGGGAACCATCTTCAAAAAGAAGCCAAAAATATACGGCTTGTCTCCGAAGCTACTCAAGCTCACAAACAGCATAACAAAAGATGGCCTGTCCCTTACCCAGTTGATCAAGAACGTCTGTGATGAAATCCTTGGCGTAGGTCGACACGGCGTACTCCTCGACATGGATACAGCGGGCAAGAGAGAACCATACTTCACGCGATACGACGCTGAAGACATAATCGACTGGGACGAGCAAGAAATAGACGGACGCCTAGAGGTCTCTGAAATCATCCTACAAGAGCACGTCTATAAGCGGAAGAAATTCGGCGAACAAAAGAAGTGCTTGCGTGAGTATCGAGTTCTACGACTTGAAAACAACGGTACAGACGCAAACCCTCGTTGGGAGTATGAGCAGCATATCTACGCGTCTACCGATGATGCGGACGGAGACCTAACCTCCGAACCTACAGAAGTCATCGTACCGACAAACCGTGAAAAACGATTCAACCACATCCCATTCAAGTTTTTTGGGCCTTACACCAATCTATCAAAAGTCGAACGACCAGCTCTCGTTGATATCCTCGATCTAAACATTTCCCATTATCAGTCCTACGCACAATTGGAGCATGGTCGCCATTACACGGCTCTTCCAATTTACTACGCGACGGAAGCACAAAATGAGAAAGATTCCGCAGGTGCGGCAACATTTGTAATCGGACCCAATAACGTATGGATGGTAGGTGCCGGTGAGAAGCCGGGTCTACTCGAATACCATGGTACCGGATTGAGATCACTCGAAGTAGCCTGTGCGACGAAAGAGGTTCAAGCGAATGCTCTTGGCGGTCGTATGGCAGGCGTAAGCTCACGCAATGTATCTGAATCTGATAATCAGTCTAAACTTCGTGAAATGCACGAGCAGTCACTTCTGCTCAATGTTGTCCTAACCGTCGATCTTGGTATGACGCAGCTGATGCGGTGGTGGGCTGAGTGGCAGGACGTAAAGAACTCTGACGATATTCGTGTTGAGGTAAACACTGACTTTTTGTTCAACGAGCTTGGTGCCCGCGAATTGCGAGCATTCCATGCGCTATACAAAGATGGGATTATTCCTATCGATGTGTTGTATGCATATCTCGTCAAGGCAGAGCTTATCCCTGATGAGATGGATTTAGAAGAGTTCAAGTCCCTCCTCAAAAAAGCAGATCAATTCCCAAATCAGGCAGATGTCCTCGCTCGAATGCGCGGGTTTCCAGACGCTAAGTCTGAGCAAGCTGACAA
>JAESQI010000011.1 GCA_016765255.1 Robiginitomaculum sp.
TCTGACTCTAGCTCACAAAGTGAGAGTTTAAAGGATAAGGTGAAATCGAGATTTGCGGGTGCTACAGGTGCCTTTAAAGAAAAGTGGAGTCACTTTAAGGAAAACGGGAGTAACGCACCTCAGGAGTCACACGATGCTGATACAGGCACACATAAACCGGTTAAACCAACCATGTCCTCTGGTTTTAACAAGGCAAGCTTTAAGGGTAGGAATCAGAGTGAGATGAACGATAAACCTAAAGCTCAAGATAGAAATCCTAGGAATGAGTGAGGAGTTAAGCTCTTACTTTCTGACAAATTCTAATAATAACTTAATGTCATGATTATCAGCCGCGCGAAGGGCTTCAATGTATTCAGAGCGTATTTTCCCACGGGATGCTAGATCATGTGCTCCCCACGTAAATCTCTCTTCTCCCAAAAACTGTAAGAGAATATCAGTAGCTAAACGACTATGGCGACCATTTCCATTAGGGAAGGGGTGTATTAATACAAGTCTATGATGAAACCTTGTAGCTATTTCATCTATGGAAAAGCTTTTGTTATCGATCTGATACTGAGTATCATCAACAAGTTGTACTAGTTCTGTCGGTATACGGTATGCTTCAATACCAATATTTCTACTAGTTTCTCTGAAATCTCCTGCCCATTGCCATACATCACCAAACATTCGTTTATGAAGGTCTTTTAGAAAACTAATATCAAGAGGGTTTATTTTCCTCCCTGAGATCCAGATTTCAGCTTTAATAATGTTTTTATGTTCAGCTTCATTTAACTCAGAGCGTGAAGATATATAGGAAGGGATAAGACCTTCTTTCTCCTCTTCGGTTAAAGGTGTTGCATCTTCAGGTTGTTCAAAAATATCATTCATCAATAGTCATCATCCCATAGTTTGCGTGGTTTTGTATTGATAAGATCAAGAGCAAGTTCGTCGATTTGTTCGCTAAGCTGGTCATTGTTTAGAGACTGATCTTCCAAAGACATTGTATGATCCACTCTACCCATAATCTGCCTAGCTTTTAATTTGGCACGATTCATAACAGTATTGTGTAATGACTTCCTTGGTACGAATGTATAAACAAGCGCACAATCCATAGCCTCTGCTGTTGAGCGTAAGGAAGCAAGTGTTAGGCTGTCTTCTAGCTCAGCTTTTTCTATTGCAGTAACTCGTGGTTGTGAGACATTCATCCTATTGGCAAGTTGTTTTGCAGACATGCCCAATGCTTCACGAATGGCTTTTACCCATCCTTTATGTGGTCTTTGCATCTCCTGATAAGGTGGAAACCTTAAAAACTTCTTATCAAGGGCTTTTCTTGCATCTAGTGAATTCAAAATATAATCCATAAGTTATTAAATTACAAAAAAAGAATAACATATATATTATATAAAACAAGAGAAAACATAATATATAGACTATATAAATGTAATAGATTGTAGATAAATTGTTATATTACAAGGGATAAAATGGCTTTGTTGATTGACTCTAATCAATGTTAGTTGTTACGTGTAATATGCAGGGAGTTAGCATGGTTGCTTGCGACCCAAAGCGGACGTTTAAATGAGCAGCTAATCATAAGAAGAGATAAGCTCAATTGAGGAGGTTTTTATGGCAATAGTAAGCAAAGACAATCTTATTCATTGGAATTATTTCCTAGCACTTGAAGAGGATTTGGCGCGGGTATCAGAGTAATGATAGATGTAACAATTCATTTCGAACAAAAGCCGTGTTGTTCAAATTTCCTGATAGGTACTACTACGATTCAGTTCTTGCAGGGTAGTATAAAACGAAGCTCACAGAAACATGCAGAAAATGGAAACTTTATTAGAACAGGCCATCAAAAAAATTATTGAATTGGCTTCTAAGCATAAAAAAGAACTGCTAAAGGTGCAGCACACATTACGATGGATGGAGCCGACAGGAAAAGGGCGTTCAGAGGGGCGTAGTGATACTATTGAAGTCCCATACTTTAAAGCTCTTTATGATGACCTAAAAACCGAACTAGAGGTTTCAAAAGAGGTCTCAGAATTTCGTGTTTTCATAGAGAGTTTTGTAAAAAAGAAGGGGAAGTTTTTACCGTTTTTCTCTAGCGAACAAAATGCACAGAGACAAGTTGAAATCATTTTTGGAAGTTATTTTTATAAGGCACAAAGCTTAAGGCTAGATAAAGGCATAATACAAAAAACATGCGAACAGTTTGTAGAAGAGATTTGCAGTGATGAAACAACCCTTGTAGCCATATTGCAGATAAAAGATTTTGACGCCACCTCTTCGTTTGACCTAGAAGAAGGAATCACTTTTCGTCCTATTACAATGACAGATATTCAAGAGTGCTGTATTCGCAGGCGTTTTGAAATACCTACCCCAAGCAATATATTAAACTTGAATGATTGGGTTTGTGAAATTAGAAAGCCTATTAATAAAGCTAACGCAGGAAGTCAACCTGATGTGGCAAAAGAACTTACATCTAATAATTTCCATGATTTACCAGAGTTGATAGCTGAAGCTTTAAATCTCACATTCTCTGGCCGTGCAGCCATAAACATGATGTACGAAACGATTGAGAGTCCTTACATTAGTTTTGGCACTTCAATGGGCGGAAATGAAATTTACACATGTCGCCATGGAGAGCAGACAAGAATAAATAAAAGACAAATAAATAAGCTAAAAGAAATTTACACAGTACTAAAAACTTATAGAGGTACCAAGGGATATAAAGATTTAAATTTGGCACTTCGACGACTTAGAGCCGCTGCCGGGCGTCAAAATTTTGAAGATCATATTGTCGATTGTGTAATCGGTATGGAATATCTGTTGGCTCCTGATGGAAGGGAAGGCGAAACTACATACAAATGCAAAATACGCGGAGCATCTTTACTATCAGATAAATTTGGCGATGTTGAGGCTAGAAAAAAGTTTATGGGTGATTTGTATAGTAAGAGAAGTGCTATTGTACATGGTTGTAAGGGTGCATCCAAAGATATTGTAGAGCTCTCTGAAAAAGCTGAAGAAGCTCTGCGAGAGATATTTGTTTGGTATTTGACCACAGGTTTAAGTATAGGAAATAGACAGGAAATTGCTACTAAACTAGATGCCACTTTTATAAAAGGCGCTAAAAAAATCCGTGGGTCGTAGTTTTTGCATGCGTGCATTTTGCAATCACTATCAATTCCTATAAAATAAATCATCTGAACGTCCGCTTTTGGCCGAAAGAGGTCACAAATTAACGAAAGTCGCACTTCATTTTAGACTCCACAGTAGCTAATCGTATATTTTTCTAGACAAACCCTATATAGAAGGATTATATTCCTTTTAACTTTATGGGGAAAGTAATGGTTACACACAAAAAAATATGGAGCGGTATTAATATATTAGCCATCCAAAACGGATATTCTGCCTCTGGCTTAGCTGTTAAAGCTGGTTTAGATGCAACGTCTTTTAATAAATCTAAGCATTTTAGCAAGTCTGGTCAGCCTAGGTGGCCAAGTACGGAAAGTATAGCTAAGATATTAACTGTTACAAAAACTAGCCTAGTTGATTTTGCCAATATTGTGGAGAGTACCTGAATGAAACTAATCTTAAGCATTGTGTTGATTGTTTTTATCTCCATACCTCCCAGTTACTCTAAATCTGTACCCATAGATGAACAGATAGAACTTAAATCCATGTATGAAGTTCTTAAATATGAGCGTGTAGTAGATGGAGATACATTTATTGCAAGCGGCAAAAGAATTCGTATATGGGGTATAGATGCTCCCGAAAAGGGTGAGATAAGTTCTATGGCGGCTACAATGTATTTAGAGATTTTGCTTAATGGTGGTGAATTGACGTGTAAGCTAATACAGGTTGATAGATATCGTAGAGATGTCATGAATTGTTTAGTTGCTGGTAGAGATATAGCTTCTCAGCTTGTCTTAATGGGTATGGCTAATGATTATAGTAAATACTCAGGACACTATTATCAAAAAGAAGAAGATGTAGCTAAGAATGCCAAAAGAGGCATCTGGAAAGACTTACCATGAAAAGTGTTATAGCTCTATCTGTACTTATATCTCTTATGCTAATTCCTAGTGTTGTTAGGGCTAGTAGTGATGATAAGATTAAAAAAGAAATAATAGCACAATCTATACGTAATTATTCAGGTAACTGTCCGTGCCCATATAATGTAGACCGAGGAGGTCGAAAATGTGGCAAGAGAAGTGCTTATAGTAAACCAGGAGGGTATTCCCCTATATGTTATTTGCCAGATGTAACAGCAAGAATGGTCACTAATTATAAGAACAAATAGTATAATTGTTGATAAGTTCCTATCTTTTGTATTTCATAGTAGTTAGCCCCATCGTTTGACTCTAATCAATATTAGCTATTAAGTATAAAACGCTTGGTAGGATACTGCTACCGACCCAAAGCGGATGTTATGGTCTGAGAAGGATACGGCCAAAAAGAGGTAACGTAGAAAGAAAAAAGAATCTAATGCAAAAAATTGAGGTGACTATTCCCGAGGAATTTGGAAAATATATAAATTCAGCTTCACTGAGGTTTCAGTATTTATATCCAGATGTAACTATTTCTATTAGTAATGCCAACATATCTATTGAGGGAGGCGAGGAGGGGCTTCTAAACAATTTACGACAGGAGCTTCTGCATTTAGTTTATAAGGAGAAGATATATTCAGAGACGCTAGAGATCCGTAAGTCTATATATAGAGCTATATCAGATGAGTAATCTGTTTCCCTATACCTTCCAAGCAACAGGCAATAAATTCTTGTTTTCAAATGATGCGGGAGATTTCTTTTTGTCTTCTGAGCAGTTTCTAGATCGACTAGTTAAGGGGCGACTTACAAATACAGATAATCACTACTTACTACGAAAAGGCTTTGCTTTTAATGAGGAACACGATTTTTATTACAATTCTTACTTAAGTAAAATAAAGCAAAAAAAATACATCAGAGAAAAGTTATCGTACATCATAGTTATCCCTACGCTCAGATGCGATTTAGCATGTGATTATTGTCAGGTTTCCCGGGCAAGTTTAGGGGCTAAGGGCTTCGACTGGACGGATGAAATAACACAAGCATTCAAGACGTTTCTCTCTGCTCACTCGGATACAAAAATTAAAATAGAATTTCAAGGAGGCGAGCCTTCTTTACGCATGGATATTATTGAAGAGGTTGTTGCACACTGTGATAAGGAGGGGTTGAATGCTGATTTTATCATATGCACCAACTTAAACACCTTACCAGAAGCTCTGCGCAAGCTCTTGGATCGGTCTGATTTTTTTGTTAGCACGTCAATAGATGGGCCGGCGGAATTGCACACTAACAATCGTACAAAAAACGAGCACACGACATCGTCTGTTCTAGAAAACTACGGGAAAATACAGCGCGAATGTGGGGCTGATAAATAAACGCTCTTCCAACAATTACGAATGATAGCTTTGAGGCAATAAAGGAAGTGATAGACTATTACGTTAGCATAGGTCAGAAATCAATTTTTTTAAGACCAGTTAATTATCAAGGATTCGCGCGTAAAAAATTCTCTCATTCTAAAGCTGAATACCAAACTTGGATTGAAAACTATCAAAAAGCTCTCAAGTATATCTTTGATTTAAATTTTTCTGAATCGAAGCAAATAACAGAATTCGGGTTTGAGGTTGCCGTTAAACGGATTTTTTACCCGCATTACAATTCTCATGTTGATCTAAGAAGCCCTAATCCTGCAGTAAGGGACTATCTAGTGATAAATTATGATGGAAAAATATATCCGTCGGATGAAGCTAGGATGCTTTCTAGAATTAAGCATATAGATTTGGCAATGGGCAATATCCTAACTGGAATAGATAAAAAATCTGTCTCTGATTTTAACTGGAATCAAATGAACGATGTTCACGAAGACTGCATTCATTGTGCATATAAGCCATTTTGTGGAATTGATACAATTGATGATTTATCTAGATATAACCGCACAGACTTACCCAAACACGAAACTTACTTTTGTAAGTCACATATGAGCGTCTTTGATTTTATCTTTTCAAAATTAAAGCAAAGTGACCCTACTACCTTATTTAATATTCAAGGTCATCTAACCGGTGATTTTTCTATGAAACCTATGATGACTGAGTGGTTGTATGATTAATCTAAGGCTTAAAATTATCGGGACGTTTAAAGACCTATCTCCTTTTGTTGTTAAATTAGACAAGGATGAAAATTTTACGATTCAAGACCGTAATGTTAGTGTAAAAAATGAAAATGGGAATTTCACCTTCATGCTGAGCGATGATGATGTTCATGGTGATATTTGTCTTGTCTTTCCTGAGACTAAAACCTTACTTAGGCAAATAAGATCATCGTCAACTTCAAATACAATACTGCTTACTGAACAATGCGATCAAGCTTGCGTTATGTGTTCTCAGCCGCCTAAGAACAAAATATATGATCACTACCATCTATATAAAGAAGCGTTGTTACTCGCGCCACCTGACTGCATTATTGGTATATCAGGGGGAGAGCCAACTCTCGAAAAGAAAAATTTGTTCCCATTTATTTTCAATATTCTTGAAGAGAGGCCGGACATAAAATTTCATATCCTTACAAATGCACAGCATTTTGAGGATGATGATTTAGCACTGTTAAGTAAAATAAATCCTTCAATTTTGTGGGGGGTGCCGATTTATTCTCATGACTCTGGCACGCATGATGAGATTGTAGGAAAAGAAGGTGCTTATACAGGCCTGCTTGATGGCATAAATATCTTATTTAAAAGCGGAGCATTAGTTGAAATTAGAACCATAGTTATGGAGCAGAATATTAACGATTTTCCAAAGATCGCAGACTTTATATCAAGGCATATGCCTCATTGTGAAACTTGGGCTATCATGCAGCTCGAAAATATTGGCTATGCAAAAATGAATTGGTCACATATTTTTGTAGATACCTCTAAAAACTTCGCGCCGATAGAAAATGCATTATCGATAGCTAGAATTAAGAATATCAATACCAGGTTGTATAATTTCCCTATGTGCACTATACCTAAGGAGTGGCAAGATAGATCCTGTAAGTCAATTTCTGATTGGAAAAACAAATACCTAGATCTATGTGATGAGTGTACCATGAAATCCAAATGCGGCGGATTTTTTGATTGGTACAATGAAGAAAATGGTTTTAAAAAGATTGGCGCACTATGAAGACGATTGGCATTTTTTTAGTAAGCTCATTGGCTGCTGCTGGAATGCAATCCCCCAATGATGCACTGGCTGATACAAAAGATGAAGTCACTTATAAGTCAGAATCTTCCATAGCGTGGAAATTCGGAAGTGATCGTAGTTTTACCCTTGCTGGTCATAGGTCTCATGCAAGCCATTCTAGTCATGGCTCTCATAGATCTTCATCCGGAGGGAGCTATACACCAAGAAAAACGCCTACCTATACTTCGCCACCCGTAAAGAATTATAATTCTGGGACCAGTAGCGACACTAGCACTCACAAGAAAAGTGACAGTACATCACCCAGTTCAATCCTCCCAGCAAGCCCTGCAACATCTCCAAAAATAACTAAGATTAATGGCAACAGAAAATCGTTCAAAGTTCTGGTCCTTCAAGTACAGACAGCATTATTTGCTCATGGTTATTATAATGGGATTATAGATGGAATCTCCGGCTCAGAGACATCAGCCTCTATTTCTAGGTTTCAGCTAAAAAATGGATTGCCTGTTACGGGAAGGTTATCAGACTCATTATTAGATAGCTTGAATATAAATACCGATATAATTGAGAGACAAGTAAGTGAATAAAAGAAAAGTATATATATTTCTTGGATTTTCTTTTGCTTACCTAGCTGGAATGTTTTCGAGTGATATAAAATCGTATTTCATAAAAGAGGTTTATTCTACAGAATACGGTAATCTTGTCTTTAAATGTGACCAAGCCATGCGAGAACATTTTATTGCCAAGCAGGTTGTGGCTGCTAAACCCAATGCAGAGCATGCATCATCTCTCATGCAAGCTGAAATAGCTTTAATAGATTGCCAAGATTATGATTTAGCTAGAAAGAAACTTCTGAGTTTTGGTCTCAACGAATATGACCTGATTGAGCTGAGTCTACGCGCTATAGAAGAGAAGTCTGAAGATATAAGAAAAGTAGTAGAAATTCATGAAATTCGATACGATTAAACCATTCCTGTGTGCTCTAGCCGTTTGGTTCGTATTTGCTTACACTTATGAAGCTGCTTATGCTGGCTTGCGTGATAATACGCTTATAGATGCGGGCAAGCACTTCATCTACAGTACATCGCTTACTCCAATAGACCCTAATATAAAAAAGGCTAGCTTAGGGTCAAAATTATTTGAGGATGTAAGGTTAAGTTTTAACGGAAAAATGTCATGTGCATTATGTCATATAGATAAGTTTGGTAGCTCTGATGGGCTTAGAAACTCAATTGGTATCGGAGGTGAGGGAGAAGGCTCAGAACGATTAGATAGTGACGGTCTTGTTGTTCCTAGGAACTCTCTTCCACTATGGGGGCGTGGTGAGAGTGATTTTCAAACATTCTTTTGGGATGGTAAAGTTGAGAAAGAAGGTGGCAAAGTAAGAAGCCAATTTGGTGACTACGCCCCTTCTAATGATCCCCTTACTGTTGCAATACATTTACCCTTCGTCGAAATCAGAGAAATGGTTAATGATGATTACGAAGTTAAATCATCATTAAAGACGGAAAGTGTGAAGTCTGCTGAAAAGATATATGATCGCTTATTAGAAAGAGTAAAAGAAAATCAAGAATATGTTAGTGCTTTTGATGAACTTTATTTCCTTAAGTTAGATGAAATTGAATTTATTCATATTGCTGATGCTATAAAGGTTTTTATTCAATCAAAATTTAGACTTCAAAAAACTCGTTTTGAAAAATACGTGAAACAAGAATCAGTATTATCTCCAGATGAGGTAGCAGGAGGCTTAATATTCTTTGGCAAAGGTAAATGCGTATCATGTCATTCAGGCAGGCATTTCACGGACTTCAAATATCATTCTATTCCCTTTGTTCAGGCTGGTTTTGGTAAAAATGGTTTTGGTGTGGACTATGGTAGATTCAACGTAACGCATGACCCGGACGATCTTTATAAATTTAGAACTCCGCCCTTAACGAATGTTGAAAAAACAGCACCATATGGGCATTCTGGATCTGCTTTAACTATGGAAGAGGCGGTCATCTATCATTTTGATCCGCTTCGTTTGATTAGTACAGAAAATATGACCCCCTTGGAGCGTTCGGAATTTTATAAAAAATTATTAGCGTCTAGCGAAGACTCTGAACTCATCCCATACCTTGATGATGATGAGGTTGATACGTTGATTTTATTCTTAAAAACTCTTTCCTATGAAGAAAGTTCAGAATGAATTTTTCTCTCTATTCCGTGCAATAATTACCTTAGAGCCAATTCATGCATCAGCTGATAACGTAGACATTATAGGGCGTGCTAGGGTAGTAGATGGTGCTACACTCGAAATTAATAATCGTAGTTGCTCTCCCCGCAGGCAATAAAAATAAGGCAGATAGCAAAGTATAACTTAGTTTGAAAAGGTCAACAATTTTTCAAGTGAGAGGTGCGCATATACCTAATTCAATGAAGCCAAAGGGCGAAAATGATGGACAAAATATTAGTCAATGACATTCTTGAAATTAAAGATTTGGACAATACAAAAATACGCTTTGTTAAGTCTAATTCAGAGTTGGACCCTATTGATCTTTTTAAGCACGATAGGGAAACGCTCCTTAAATGGCAGTTTTGGAATTATTCAAAAAAGAAGTCGTTTAAAGAGGGGCAGATAACCATTGGGTTTGTAAAAATATCGGATAAAAAGTGGCTTTTGTTTGATGTGAGCAGAGTAACTAAAGATCTGGATAGATTTGATGGCGTTGGATACGAACACGAAACTTTAACTGAGTATGAAAAATATTTTGGGCGCGTTATTATTCAGTATAAAAATAAATCTCAAAACTTAGTGAGGAAAGCTAATAGCGTAATTGCCGAGTGCATAGTGTCCCACATTTTAGAAGACAAATTCGAGGATGACATTTTCCCAGGTTATGGGAACGTCAATGTATCATGGGAAAGGCTGGAAAGAGTTCTTCATAACACCTCTTGGAAGACCGCCTTAGAAAACCAAAAGGGCATTTATTTGATTACGGACAAAAGCAATGGACAAAAGTATGTCGGTTCGGCCTATGGAGAGAGGATGATATATGGTAGGTGGTCTGATTATATCAGCCATGGTCACGGTGGTAATAAAGGCCTAAAGTCGCTGGAGTTCGAATATATAAAACATAATTTTAATTACTCTATTCTAGAAATATATAAATCGACGGTTGATGATGCTATCATCCTTAAACGTGAGGCTTGGTGGAAGGCGGTTTTGCTTTCAAAGACGTTTGGTTACAACGAAAATTGAGATTAGTATTCGCTTTGAAAAATCGGGACATTACCCATCAGACCCAGATGTAGAAGGGCACATGGTAATATAATATTGGTGTGATAATATATCTTATGGAAATTAACAGAAGGATTTGTAAGATATTACTCTTTTTAGAAACTGTATCTAAAAAGAGTAATATTCGATTTTATGACAAAACTTGGATTAGGGTCTGCTATTAACTTTGTTGGTTAGTTTAGAGAATGAGACCTTCTTACCCTTACCTTCAATATAAGTAAGACCAAGAGATTTGCCATTCAGGCTAAAGGACTCAATAACGGCACTAAAGTTACGTGGCTTCCCACCTAAGAGAGGGTTGCTATCTTTCTTAAGGTTAAACTTACCAACTAGAACAGTATAACCACTCTTAGACGCAGAAATAATTTCTCCACGTTTAACTTTAGAGAGGCCATCAATAAACTGAATCTTCAGTTTTCTACCCTTGACGATTTGCGCCTTTGATTTTTTATCAAACTCATAACGCGTTTTAATAAACGTGGAATAGGTTACTTTTTGGGATGATGCCATTTCTTCATCTCCATCTTCATCTCCATCATCAGGCGGTGTTGGTGTTTCATCATCAGGTGGGGTTGGCGCCTCATCATCAGGCGGTGTTGGTGTGCTTCCTGCTGGTGGATAAGGGTTCTTACCACAGTTGTTCAAAGGACTGCCTGCAGGATACCCGTGGCAATCCATCCATTCTGACAGCCAACAGCCAATGGCTGCACGTGGATCAGCAGCGTTTCCACAACCTGCTGCTTGAATTTGCCAAAGAGAATCTCCTATTGCGTCTGCAGTGTCGGTGGCACCCCCCGTCGAATTAACGCCAAGGCCTTGGCCGTTACCGTCAGGTCCTATTGGATGACACCATGCACCAGGGGGGCATCCATCATCACCTATTTGAGCTGAGGCAAGCGGTGAAAGCAACATACAGTAGAGAAATAATATAATGTACTTCATTTTAAATATCCTTCATTATGTTAATGTTATATAAGTAAATAATAGTGTGACCTGAGCAACTTTTAAAGTAAAGGTTCTATTGCATAAAAAATTCACACGATGAGTGATAATTTCGATTATGGGAATATTAACATACCGATGCTCCATTTATTATAGAAGGTATATAAATAATTCGTACTTCCCACTCTATCTGCATATTTGATTCTGTCGCAAAGTCTGAGTTGAGTCACTATTACTCTGTAGACAACGAAGCCTTTGAACTAATCTTATTTAGAACCGTCGTATACTTCTCTTTGCGTTCATTATTGTAAACTTGGCTTAAGTAGTTTCGAGCCCTTTTAATAATCTCTAAACCAATATTCAACTGTCCATTATCGACATAGTAGTTTCCTAACAATAAGCTGGACTTAATAACATCCTCAGCTCCTCTTGAACTATAAAATATTAAATCTCCAATTTTTTGAGCATATGCCACCATTCTTTTACTTTCCTCCTTATCATCAGAAATATCTGCAATTTCGAGATAGTATGGCATAAGGAAAATAATTTCTTCGGGGCTCCACAAATCCTTAACTGTATCATGAAAATTTATGTCGAATTTAGCATTCGCAGCTTTGCTACTAATAACCGCGGTCAACAGAGGGTGTGTGACTTTACTAGCCAACTCATTTACGACATTTTTTTTGTTCTTATGAATTGCCTCCAACGCCACATTCGCCCTAACTCTCTGCCGTATTATATCTACAGATCGTTCTGCTCCATTAAACCGAGGCTGACTATAGCCACTCCTCATAAGCTTAAAAAGGCGATCCGCATCAGCAAATTCTTCTCTGAAAATATACTCTTTAGCTATTTTAGCATACATAGAACTGATGCCATGTTTATTTTCTGGTGTCCTATAGCGAGTAGCTAAAGAATTAATTCTATATGCCATTAATTCGGAAAGCTCTATGGTTCTGCTTGCTTCATTGGAAAAACCAAATTTGTGGAATAGTCTGCTAAGTTCTAATAATAATGAAGATTTCCTTCCAAAAGAATACCCGTCATATGACCCACGACTACCCCGTACAGTCAACATAACGTCCTGGAAAATCTCTTCATCCAGCTTTTTATCTCCCCGAAAAAGCGCTTCCAAAATATGAACCTGCCCAACGACAGACGCCTGCTCCCCATAGCTCCATCTCTTAATATATTCCTGAAATGAGATCTTATAGTGTTGCTCAATTGACTTCTTGTATAAATCAAAAAACGCTTTGCTACGTTCTAAGTCTTCTTTCTCTGCAAACAGGGCCGATATTCTTAAGAGGCCTTTTGCATGTTTCAGATGCAAATTTCTTTTCTCATATTGGATTTGAAGTGAGATTGCCTTTTTATACCTTCCTCTTTTTACATACTCCTTTTTATTTTCATCAATTGCAGCTTTTGCCAAAAAAGATATATTTGAATCACCATATTTTATAACTTCTAAAATTTTGTAAAAGTTTTCTAAATCATCATTCTCTGCCGACCATACAGCTAAATCATACAAGATTGGCCTTGTGCGCGATGGCAAATTATATCCATCAGCAACTTCAAAGGCACTTTCTACTTCATGAACCCGACCTTGCAAAACATAGCTTTTTAGAATATCCGAGAAAGGGTGAAATTGTGGCTTTCTGCCATGCGAAAATGAAGCGCCCATCATTACACTTTTATGTTTCGGGAAATATATGTCAACTGCCTTGTCCAAAAGATCTTTTGCCTTAGCAACTTCACCGTTTTGGTGGTATCGCATCGATAATAAATTTAAGAAGTGTGCTTTTTCTTCTGGATATTGGAACTCGCTTTCATAGAAAAAATCCCAATAATTAGTTTTGATTACACTTGCTTCAACAGTGTCTAAATATTCCTGTGCTTTCTTGACGTCACCAGATTTAATATATGCCTCTGCAATATCCATTGAAATTGAGTATCGATTTGCGAGGTTTTGAATATTAAGCAACTCTAGTTCTGCGCTTTTTAAATCTCCACGAGAGAGGGATCCAGAAATTAGCGCTTTATACGCTAAGTCATGGTGATTTTTGTTCTGAATAAGCCTTCTTTCATTTGGATGCTGTTTACAACATGCGTTTATTACTTTTTTCAAATTCCGTTGAGCAGTATCATAGTCACCAAAATGTGCTTGTGCATCGGTCAGAACTAGAAACGCAGTTGATGCAGATAAAGATACAGGTAACAACTCACTAGCTGTAACCTGCGCTTGCGAGAGTATTTCTTTAGCTTTCTCTATACTCCCCCCTTCTTCTGTAAGTTTTTGAGCATGCTCCGCTAATGAAATGATCCATGTTATTCTCTCATCCTGTCCTAAATCCCCCCCGACCATCACTGAAAGAAATTCAAATGTACGATCATGTTTTTTAACTTGCGCATTTTGCCCTATATCGGCTTTGTTCCAACCCAAAATACGATCTATAATTTCATTATCATCTAGGCGTTCTATTACTTTCTTTGCATTATCAAACTCTCCTCTCTTCGCGTACTCCTCCGCAAGAAATTGTCCTGCATCCAAATATTCGCTTAAAGATACATGTTTGGTATCCTGTAAATATAATGCGGTGTTACTTCTGCGCGCTCCACCAAAATCTATTTGGTCAAAGAATAGGATAGCTGGCTTCGTAAATTCTCCATTTTCTATAGGCACATAGAACTCAGAGTTCAAATACTTATCAATAAGCGGAGCATATGATCGCTTCTTTCTAATCAGCTCCTCTTCTACATCCAGTGTAGTTGCTAACGAAGCATTTGAACTACAAAAAAGTAGGAAGATAATAATAACAGGCAGATAAACCACACTCATAGGCATCTTGTTCTCAAGGAACTTCATTAGCTTTTTCATTCCTCTACTCTATATGTCCCAGATTAAAATTCGATTAAAAAGTGATAAGCCAATTTATGGGAATGAGGCATAAGCCCCCTACTCAACAATCAATGTTCCACTGGCAACTAATGTATTCACTGTCTCACCTGTAAGGTCACTGAACACAATCCCCACA
>JAESQI010000185.1 GCA_016765255.1 Robiginitomaculum sp.
ATCGGTAAATTTATATCTGTTGGATTGGTCAATCAGCCAAATTTAGAAATGGCCGCTGTTGCTCGCGCTGCACCCGGAACCCCCCAAACACTTAACCAAGAAAAGGAGTCCATTGTGGATGAAGAACAACTCGCGGCCTTGCGTAAGGCTTATGGTCTGGCTGATGATGCCAGCGTTGAAGACGTTATCGCGGCAACTCTCGCCGCTGCGCCTAAAATTGCTGATGAGGACAACGCATCCGAAAATGGCGAGGGCTCGTCTGCAAAGGATGGTAGAGAGGCGGCTTCTAGCCCTACTGCTAATGCTGGCGACGATGACGGGAAGCCAGCAGTAAACGAAAACGCACCCGACCTAGCAGATTATGTGCCGCGTTCAGATTACGACGCGGTGCGTGATAAATTGGCAGAATATGAAGCGGTCGAAGAGGCTGCGCCAAGTGACGAGGAAATTACCGAAGCTGTAGACGGGGCAATTCAAGCCGCTCGCGTGGCTCCGTCTAGTCGGGCCAATTATATTGCGATGTGTGCCACGAAAAAAGGCTTGGCGAGCTTTAAAAAATTTACGGCTAGTAGCCCTAAAATTGTAAGTGGAAAGTCCAACATTGCAGCTGAAATTTCTTCGGCTCACGCGACACATCTTACACCTGCCGAAATTGAAGTCTGCAAATGTACAGGCATTTCACAAAAATCATTCTTAGCACAAAAACAAAAGGAAAAAACTCATGCTTAGTAGTTCCCGAAATACAAAGACGCGCATTGCGGCGCTTCTTCGTCTCCCCTTATTGACCACTGCTGTTGTCCAAAAAGGCGCAATCGTTGTCATGAAAGCGGGGGAGGCACAAGGCGGTCACGCCGCTGCAAGTTTGCTTTATGTGGGCGTTGCGGTTGACGGCGCGGACGGCCCTAAAGGCGATAGCGACATTCTTGTGCGGCGTGATGAAGCGGCTCGTTTTGATAACGACGCTGTCGCCCCGATCACGCATTCAGACATTGGTACAAAGGCGGCTATCTTAGATGACCACACTGTCAGCTCGGACGCCACAGGCAGATCACAAACAGGACTAATTATTGATGTTGATGCGGACGGCGTCTGGATCATGGTAGAAGGAGCTTAACCAAAATGGAAATCAATGCAGAAACCCTAGAAGCCCTGCGCGGGTCACTCAACACTTCATTTCGGGACGCTTTTGACGGTATTGAAAGCACCTATCTTGAATTTGCCACAGTCGTTCCGTCGACCAGTGGCGGCAATCATTACGATTGGTTAAGCGATATCCCTGAAATTCGAGAATGGCTCGACGAGCGTCAATATAATACGCTCGAAGAAAACGGATATTATATTCCCAACAAAGATTTTGAAGCCACCATTCGGGTTAACCGCTCCAAAATCATGGACGGACAGCTCGGCGGTTATACGGTTATTGCCTCGGGCCTTGGCGAAAAAGCCGCTCAATTCCCAGATAAACTTTCTTACGAAACCCTAGAACTTGGCTGGACTAAGCTATGTTTGACGGGTCAAAACTTCTTTGATGATGAGCATGCACTCATGGTCAATGGTAAGGAGACAACTTATTCCAACATCCAAGCTGGTACAGGAATTTCTTGGTATCTGTTGGCGACTGGCGGGGTTGTTAAACCGATCCTGTTTCAAGACCGCATGAAAACAAAGTTCGAGAGTAAGGGTGAGGGTAGCGACACTGCCTTTGACAGAAATGAATATGCATTTGGCCCGTGGATACGCGCAGGCGCAGGGTATTCATTCCCGCAGCTTGCTTGTGCCTCCCGCGCCACTTTGAATGCCGCCAACCTTAAAGCCCTCCGTGTGCGCATGAAGGCGTTTGTTGATACAAATGGCAACAAGCGCGGCATCAAGCCAACACTATTGATCGTGCCGTCTGAACTGGAAGACGCGGCCCGTGAGTTGATGGAAGCAAAAGAGATCGGCGGCGTACACAATACGCTCAAAGGTGCTTTTACACTTCTCGTAGGTGATCGTTTGGACGGTGAAGATCATGCTTAAGCCCATTCCCGGTTGGTTGATTAGAGCGGGCGTAACAGGCCCGTACCGCCGAGGAGGTCTAAACCTTTCTGGTGGTCAAAAAACTACCATTGCCCAAAGTAAATTGAGTGCCAAGAAACTCGCCGCCCTTGAGGCTGACCCGCGTGTCACCATTGTGGAAGTGGAACTCGAGCCAACAAAGGCCGCGCCTAAAAAAGCGGCCACAAAGAAAACTGCTGCTGACAAGAAAGTTGCAGATGAAAAGCCCAAAGCCGAAAAGGCTGCTGCTGAAAAAGTTAAAGCTGACAAGAGCGAAGCTGAACGCACAGCTGCAAATCAAACTGACGTGACACTTTAGCAAAGCCGCGTCGCTATTTATTGCCGCTTTATGGCGGCGCGTCTCCCTGTTTTTTCGAGCAGGGGTAAGGCGGATCAAGATCATTCCAATGTCCACTTGATCCGCCTTTAATTAACAAAGGATATGAGATGCAAAATTTATTTAACGCCGATTTTATGGAAGCTTGTGGAAAGCGGGTCATAAATTCACCTGTACCACTCACGCAAGACGAGATTGGATCATACCTAATTTCTCTCGATGACGGTTTGACTAAAGACCTTATCGGTCAATACCCAGATGTATCCATTGTTGCCTCCATAACTGGCCGTGGGCTTATTGTCACCGCTGATGAAGACAGGGCAAAAAAACATGATAGTTTTTATGCGCGCTACGAAATTTCTGGCGGCGAGGCACATTATAAATCAAGTGGCGTGGTGACCTAGTAATGTACGCGGCGCAATCAGACATCGTTAAAGCTTACGGCGAGGATATCCTTTATCCCTCCATTGGCGATGACGGCTTGCTTGATGATGCCAAAGTTAGCGCTGCCATTGAAAAAGCTGTTGCGGAAATCGACAGCTATCTTGGTATTCGTTACACCTTGCCGCTTCCCAGTATACCTGAACGCCTCGTCGAGATTTGCATTGATTTTGCCGTTTATAAAATGACAAACACTGCGGACGCACTAACCGACGACATTAAGGCCCGCTATAAAGACGGTTTGTCCTGGCTAAAAGATGTTGGGGCTGGCCGCGCAAGCCTTGGCCTGCCAACGCCCGCAGGGAAAACCTCTGCCCGTCCCGTCACCATCAAAGGTGCAGGCCGCCTTTTCACGCGTGATAAAATGAGGTCGCTATAATGAGCGGCGTTGCTTTACATATTGATGTTTCTGATTTGGGGCTTGCTGCTGATCGTTTGGAAGCAATTGCGGGCCAGATAGACCTTGGCGTCATTACTGCTGCCGTTGCTGGTAGTGTCGAGAGCCAGACCAAGCGGCGTATTTCTGATGAAAAAACAAGCCCAGACGGCGACCCATGGGCTGCATGGTCTGCGGCTTATGCTGGCACCCGCCATAGCGGCCATAGTCTTTTGCAAGGCGAAGGCGATCTCCTCGATGGCATCTTTAGCGAGCAGCGTGGGGATAAAGCGGTTGTTGGTTCTAATGAAGTTTACGCCGCAATCCATCAATTTGGCGGTAAAGCGGGCCGAAATAAATCAATAGATATTCCGGCCCGCCCTTTTCTTGGCATCAGTGAAGAGAATGAAGCTGATATCATGGCAGATG
>JAESQI010000186.1 GCA_016765255.1 Robiginitomaculum sp.
CTCCCATACGCTCAAAGTTTTTGGCAATAAACAATAAATGCATACAGCCCGATATATTACGTGGGTCTTCCATCATATAGGTCAGAAGCTCGCGAAATAACGTGTTGTGCATTTGGTCTACACCCTCGTCCGATATGCGCACCTCTTGCGCTGCATCCGCGTCGCGTTTGTTATAAGCATCCAGCACGGATTTTATCATGCTTTGCACCAGTTCGCTCATGCGTACTAATGTTCCGATTGAACCGGTAAACGCCTCCGCTTTGGTAATGGTGTTGGTGCGCCGCGCCATGTTTTTGGTATAATCACCAATGCGCTCCAAATGGCTCGCCATTTTCAGGGTCATGACTACATTGCGCAAATCTGCGGCGACAGGCTGACGCAGCGCTAATATTTTAATGGCGGCTTCATTCAACTCTGCTTCCAACTTGTTGATACGCTTGTCGCCCTTAAGGACTTTTTTAGCGCGCAGGCGGTCTTCTCTGCGGAGGGCTTGCGTGGCCTCAAGAAGTTGCTTTTCTACCAGACCGCCCATTTCAAGGAGCAAGCTCTCGAGATGGTTCAGGTCATCATTAAATGAGGAAACAATATGTTGCGTGTTCATAATCGACTCCTAACCAATTTTTCCGGAAATGTAGTTTTGTGTGCGAATGTCTTCCGGGTTGATAAAAATTTTCTCTGTTTCGCCGTATTCCACCAATTTACCCAGATGAAAAAATGCGGTCTTTTGCGAAATCCGCGCGGCCTGTGCCATAGAATGGGTGACGATGACGATTGTGTATTTTTCTCGCATTTGTTCCATCAAATCTTCGACAACCGAAGTGGCAATCGGATCAAGAGCGGAGCACGGCTCATCCATAAGAATGACTTGCGGATCAACGGCAATGGCGCGGGCAATACACAGGCGTTGTTGTTGCCCGCCGGACAAGCTTGTACCGGCCTCGTCGAGACGGTCAGACACCTCATCATAAAGCCCTGCACGTTTCAAAGACGTAATGACAATGTCTTCGAGATGATCTTTGTTTTCCGCAAGGTCGTGAATGCGCGGGCCGTAAGCCACATTGTCAAATATAGATTTCGGAAACGGATTAGCCTTTTGAAACACCATGCCTATACGTGCGCGTAGAGCCACAACATCAACTTTGGGCGCGTATATATCTTGGCCAGCAAAACGGATATCACCTGTGACTTGACACACAGAAATCGTATCATTCATACGGTTAAAGCAACGCAGAAATGTCGACTTACCGCAACCAGACGGCCCAATAAGAGCGGTTATCTGGTTTTCAGGTATACCTAGGCTGATATCATCAATCGCTTGTTTTTTACCGTAAAAAACATCGACGTTTTTGGCACTTAAAATTGGCGGTTTTAGTGCCGCCGCTTGTTCCGTCTGTATATCCATAATGATTCCCATTGCTTATACCTTACCAGCGTTTTTCCAGTTTTCTGCGCAAAAACACGGCGAGTAAATTCATTAAGATTAAAAAGGCGAGCAGCACGATAATCGCCGCAGAGGTACGTTCGACAAAGCCTTTTTCAGGACTGTCTGCCCACAAGAAAATTTGCACAGGCAGCGAGGTCGCTGCGTCCGTTACCCCTTGCGGTATGTCGACAATAAACGCCACCATACCGATCATCAACAAAGGCGCCGTTTCGCCCAAAGCCTGCGCCATCCCTAAAATTGTTCCCGTCAACATACCGGGCATAGCCAGCGGTACAACGTGGTGAAATGTCGCTTGTGTTTTACTGGCACCAAGCCCGAACGCCGCATCGCGAACCGACTGCGGGACCGAGCGAAGACTAGCGCGCGACGCAATAATAATGGTTGGTAGTGTCATCAACGCCAGCACCATGCCGCCCACAAGTGGAGTCGAACGGGGGATGTGAAACACGCCGAGGAAAATAGACAAACCAAGCAAGCCAAATACAATAGAAGGTACCGCTGCCAAATTATTGATATTTATTTCAATCAAATCGGTGAGCTTGGATTTATGGGCATATTCTTCCAGATAAACCGCCGTCAAAATACCAAGCGGAAAGGCAATCATAAAGCAGACCAGAAGGGAGAAAAACGAGCCCAAAGCCGCGCCCAATATGCCAGCCATTTCCGGTTCACGGCTATCGCCATTGGTGAAAAATGCTGTGTTAAATTTTTTCTTTATTTGGCCGCTTTGCTTGAGCGCTTTGATATAGGTGATGTCTTGATTTTTTATGCGCCGTAGTTCTTCGGGAAGGCTCGTGTCAATCTTCCCCTTCATAAAAAGGTCAACTTCGGACGATGCTGGCAGCCAGATGGTTTGGCTCGTCCCGATGAGGTCAGGATTGTCACTGACAAGTTTGCCCATTTCGTAAACCGCACCGCTTGACAAGAGCTTATACAGACGTCCTTTATCCCTGCGTTCAATCACGTTCGGGAATGTCCTCGTCAATGCTGCCGTCAGTATAGGCTTGTAATTTGCAAGGGCTAAAATCTCAGGGTCACGCACGCCATTTGGGTCAATGACTTGCTCTGAAAATGTAACTTCAATGCTAATTTTTGTTTGCTGAAAAGCACCCATTCCGCGCAAAAAAATAGCGCCGAACATGAACACCAAAAAACTAAGTGCGATGGTAATGGCAATGCGGCCATACCATTTAAACCGCGCCTCTTTAGCATGGCGGCGTTTTAAACTTGGCGATGTCTCCAAAGTATATGCCTTTTGTGCGAAATCAGTCATATTGTTTCTTGTATTTATCAACAATTTTCAGCGCGACGACATTCAGGCCAAGTGTGAGCACGAATAGATACAGCGCGATGGCAAATGCGGCCAATGTCTTGGCGCTGTCAAACTCTTGGTCGCCCGTGAGCAAAGTCACAATTTGCACGGTAATTGTTGTCACGGCTTCAAGCGGGTTTAGGCTTAGTTTTGCTGCTAAACCCGCAGCCATAACCACGATCATGGTTTCGCCAATGGCCCGCGAAACCGCGAGTAAGAGACTGCCTATAATTCCGGGTGTTGCGGCGGGGAGGACGACTTTGGTTATGGTTTCAGCCGGTGTTGCTCCCATGCCGAGCGAGGCATCGCGCAAAGATTGCGGCACTGCATTGATAACATCATCAGATAACGACGAAATAAACGGTACGAGCATAATGCCCATAACAAGGCCAGCCGCGAGCGCGCTTTCAGAAGATATTTCAAACCCTACGCCGGATCCACCCGCCCTGATAATAGGTGCAATAACAAGGGCTGCAAAGAACCCGTAGACTACGGTCGGGATACCAGCGAGCAGCTCCAGAAGTGGTTTGATGACGGCGCGGGTATTGGGCCGTGCATATTCCGCAAGATAGACTGCAGACAGCAGGCCGAGCGGTGTGGCCACTAACATGGCAATAAAGCTAATGAGCAATGTGCCGGTTAGCAGGGGGATAACGCCAAAGGCACCGCTCGACCCAACTTGGTCTTCACGAATGGCAGTTTGCGGCGACCATTCAAGTCCAAACAAAAAATCTGTTAGGGGAATTTTTTCGAAAAACCGAAAGGCTTCAAAGGCCAGTGAAGCCACAATCCCCACAGTGGTAAGGACAGCCACCAGTGAACTTGCGATCAGCACAGACTGTATGGCAAGCTCTTTGATTTGCGTGCTACAGCGTGCATGCCTGAGCGTTAAATCAACTGATGGTTCCATTGCCGTCTTCATGGATATATGTCCTAATCCAAAGTCAAAGTTTCAAGGGCACGAATGCTGGTTTCCCACTTTTCGTGCTCAGTATCGGTCATCGGAATAAGGCCTTTCTCAGCCAAATACCCGTCTGCACCGCTAGCTTTATCGCTCATAAATTCCGCGAGATATTCTGTGATACCCGGTACTTTGCCAATATTGTCTTTCTTGACGTAGAAGAACAAAGACCGCGACACAGGGTATGACCCATTGGAGATGTTTTCAAATGTTGGTGCTTTACCGTTGACGACACTGCCCTGAACACTATCCACATTTTGGTCGAGGAAGCTAAACCCGAAAATGCCGAAAGCACTTGGGTTAGCATTTAGTTTTTGGACAATCAGATTGTCGTTTTCTCCGGCCTCAACAAAAGCGCCATCTTCGCGGATTGTGTGGCATAGTGTTTTATAGGTTGGTTTGTCTGTTTTCTTCAGCGCTTTGACCCAGTCAAATGTTTTACACCCGCCTTCCATAGCCAGCTCAACAAATGCGTCCCGGGTACCGGATGTAGGCGGTGGGCCCATAACTTCGATATTTACTTTGGGAAGGGCCGAATTGACATCGTTCCATGTTTTATAAGGGTTTGCTGTAGTGCCGCCGTGGCCGTCGGGCACATTTTTGGCCAGTGCCAGAAATACGTCTTTCAAGCTCAGCTCTAAGCGAGGCGATTTACGGGAATTGGCCAAGACAATACCATCATAGCCAATTTTAACTTCTATAATATCGTTGATACCGTTCTCGGCACAACGCTTAACTTCGGATGCTTTGATGCGGCGCGAGGCGTTGGTAATATCAGGGTGGTTCGCAGCGAGGCCGGAGCAAAATAGTTTAAGCCCACCACCAGAGCCTGTGCTTTCGACGATTGGCGTTTTAAATTTGGTCGTGCGGCCAAAATTTTCTGCAACCGCTGTCGCAAATGGATACACTGTGGAGGACCCGACGATTTTTATCTGGCTACGCATATAGTCAGTTTGTGCAGGTGTATGTATATTGTCTGTTGGGAGGGTAGGCGCGTCTTTGCCGCCGCACGCAGAAAGGCTGAGGGCGAACACACTGGCTGTCATTATTTTGCTTAACATTGTCATCTCTTTCATCATTCATTTGCCCTCGGTTTTGGTCTTAGGCTTTTATCGGTGGGCGAAACCATTTCGCCTTATTACTGAATAATGAACTTTCATGGCGGTTTTCATACAAGCTCATGACAGCTATATGACAGTTATGTGATGGTTTTATGACATGCGGAGAGAGGCGCGTCTAATTGGGTAAGGTAACGCTGACTTCGCTTCCGACACCGACTTTGCTTTTGATAGAAAGTCTACCTCGGTGACGATTGAGGATATGTTTGGTAATGGCAAGGCCAAGGCCCGTGCCGCCCGCCTCACGCGAGCGACCTTTGTCAACACGGTAAAACCGCTCCGTCAAGTGCGGGAGATGTTCAGGTGCAATGCCTTCACCTTCATCATTAATGGTAATTGTTATACTGTCTGTACTTTGAACAGCGCTAACGGCGACAATTGATTTTGGTTCACTGTATTTCAACGCGTTTTCAATTAAATTTTGGAACACTTCTGTGAGTTCATCCGCATCACCCACTATGGGTGGCAAGTCTTCAGGAACGTCCAAGGAAACGCGGTTTTTATATGCGGACTTGCTCTCGGAAAGTACGGTCATAATTCGCCGTAATAATTTTGTAATGTCGACTTGCCCATCGGGCGGCAAATGCTCTTTGGCTTCGAGTTTAGATAAAGACAGAAGATCACCGACCAATCTTGACATGCGCTCGGTTTCGCCTTGCATCAGGTTGAGAAAATTAGCGCGAGCTTTAACGTCATCACGTGCAGGCCCTTGCAAGGTTTCCACAATGCCCATTAGCGAGGTTAAAGGCGAACGCAGTTCATGGCTCACATTAGCGACAAATGTAGAACGTGATTTCTCCGCATCAATTTCAGCCGAAACGTCGATGAGGGTAAAGAGAATACAATCATTCCCCAATCCGACTAAAGGCGCAGCACTGGCCTTATAGGTGCGCGGTGTCTGTAGATGTAAAATAAGGTCACAGGTTTTAAGTTTACCGGTTTTTACCGCTTTATTTAAA
>JAESQI010000187.1 GCA_016765255.1 Robiginitomaculum sp.
ATCCGCCGCGTTTTTCTTGCGGGCATATTCCTCGTCGTCAATCCGTTCGCCCTTACGGAGTTGATCCAAGGTATTGCCTGATAATTTCCCGTATTTTTTATAACTTCTCACGTTAAAAAACACATGCCCATCTGCTTTATACGCGTATTTTTCCTCTTTGTCCTTCGGTTCAGAAAGCAATGTTTCGATCATAACAATCATCTCGTCCATATGCTCTGTGGCGCGGGGTTCCAGGGTTGGCTCAAGACACCCCAAAGCTTTCAAATCATCTTGGTAAATTTTGGTGAATTTTTTAGTTATCGCCTTAATAGACTCACCTGTCTCGATACTGGCCTTGATAATTTTATCATCCACATCGGTGATATTCCTCGCATAAACAACATGTTCCGCGCCGTAAATATGCCTGAGTACCCGAAACAACACGTCCGCCGCTACCGCAGCTCTCGCATTGCCTATATGAGCGTAAGAATAGACGGTCGGGCCGCAATTATACATGGTCACGCGTTTAGGGTCGGTGGGATTGAACACCTCTTTCTTGCGAGTGAGCGTGTTATAGAGTGTGAGCGTCATAAATTCGTCCAAATTCGGTTTACCTTCTCATAGAACAAAATCGCTAAAAATCTACACTCTTGTATAGAATTTTTATCTCAATGCCCTTACATAGAAGAGTATATGGTCAATGTTAGAAAAATTTACATCCCTTTAGTGCTGGCTTTGCTGGTCGGATTAAGCGCGTGCGAAACTCTCGACGCTCATCAAGGGCCAAAATTTGGGCCAACACATATACCTGCCTCTCAGTCACATTTTTATGAACAGGCTGGATATCTAAACGCCCAAGATTTTCTAGGCCCGAAATGGATGCAAGGCAAATTATATAGAGTAGACCCCCGCACCTTTAATGACGGCTATGCCAATAGCTATAAAATCATCAGCGATGATTATACCTATGTTGTGCAAGGCACAGAGCAGGCCAAAGAACGGATTTTGGAAATTGCAGCCATAGAGGAAATTCGTAAAATACCAATAGTTTTTGCTGCCGCCGACACTGTAAAAGCTAAAACCGCCAATTTGGTCGAAACCCCTATCCGCGCTTTTAACGGCGGGCGCAACCGCTATAACACAATAGACAATGCACCAACACGCGAAGACAAATTGATGGTGGTCTCTAGCGGCTTGGCCACAGTGGTGTCAAAGCTTGGCAACGGTATCAAAGAACTTGGTGTCACGGGTGCGCGCCTCGTGAGCGGCGTCGCCGGGACAAGATGCACTGGCTTTGGATGTGTGCAAAAAGCGGGTCGGGATGTATGGTCTGGAATGAATTCCATTGTCGGCAAGCACGAAGCCTCCCGCCTGATCCATCAAAAGTTGGGCACTGACCCCGATACAGACAATAAAGTTTTACAAAGAGAAGTTGACCGTATCGCCTACACCAATGCTTATTCTGGAGCGGGTTATAAATTCGGCCTGTCGGGCGCAGGTATCCCCGTTTTTAGTGCGGTGATTAAAGGGGTTGGCTATTATAATAATGTAGAATTTGTCTCCCAATATGAAGACGCCGAAAAACGCAAAAAAATTGAAAAATCTAAATTACTTGCATGGGGCGTGCCTCAAGACACTGTCAACACTCTCTACGGCAATAAGGCCTTCACCAATACACTCCGCACACATCTTGCCAACACGCTTGAGGGTATGGGCAATAACAGTGTCCGTATACGTCTTGCCAAAGACGCGGCAGGCGCGCAAACTCGATATGTGGCCCAGAGCAAACTGGCGATTTACCGGTATCTTTCAAAACTGGATCAAAGCGGCGCGATTAGCGGCTATGTCAATAACACGTCCATGGCCATAGCGGTGCGGAATAACCGAACGCTCATATTACCGTTTTCCACAGATTATATGATTTGGAGCGCCGACATTGCAGAGCTTGTGAAAAACTATGCCAGCCTTGTGGGTAGAGGAAAACCCTACCAAAGCGCTGAAATTCACATACTTGGCAAAACCTCACCTGCCTTTAAAGCCAATGTGCGAAATTTGGGTGTGAGACTTGTGGAAATTCCTCACAAATCTCGATAATACAAACAAAACTTTAGTATGCGCGAACGCACTACTTAGAGCTATAAGAACAAGAATATGAATGATTTAACGGAAATGTTGGCGGGCGAAGATGACGCGGGAAAACGGCTCGATAAATATTTAACTGAATGGTCGGATTTATCACGCTCGCGGCTAAAGGCCTTGATCCTCGGTGGTCATGTGCGGGCGAATGGCGTGGCCATAACCAACCCATCTACTAAGGTGAAAGACGAGGTTGAATACACGATAAACCTGCCCGATCCAATCGCGGCAGAACCCATTGCACAGGATATACCTCTCAATGTTGTTTTTGAAGACGGACACCTCATTGTGATCAACAAACCTGCAGGTATGACCGTCCATCCAGCCGTTGGCAATTGGGACGGCACTCTGGTCAACGCCCTTTTGCACCATTGCAAAGACAGCTTATCTGGCATTGGCGGTGTGCTTCGCCCCGGGATTGTCCACCGTATTGACAAAGACACGTCAGGCGTGTTGGTTGTGGCCAAAGACGATAAAACCCATATTGGCCTCTCGGAACAATTCGCCGCCCACACTGCCGAACGTACCTATATTTGTTTTGCGCGCAACGCACCTAGTCCGCGAGAAGGGCGGATTGAAACACGAATTGCAAGACACCCAAATGACCGCAAGAAAATGGCCGTGGTCAAGGAAGTTCCTGCTCATATTATTACGCGCTTTGGCTCGCAAGCGAGTAGCAATAAAGGCAAAGTCGCCGTCACCAATTACAAATATATAACTGGCTATGGTCAACAAAAAGGGGGCTCTATCGGAACACCTCTAGTGTCTAAAATAGAATGCAAACTGGAAACAGGCCGCACTCACCAAATCCGAGTGCATCTGGCCCATATCAATTGTACGCTATTGGGCGACCAGACTTACGGGAAAACGGGCGCGTTTAAAACGGCAAATTCCGTCTCAGAAACAAAGCTTAAAAACTCCCTAAACAATTTCAGACGCCAAGCCCTACACGCCAAAAGTCTTGGCTTTATCCATCCAATTACCCAAAAGTTTTTGCAATTTGACAGTCCCTTGCCAGAAGATATGGCCATTTTGGAAAAACAACTTTGTGAACTATAATTTAGGCTTAGCCCCTTTAAATCACGCTACAAAATCCCTATATTCAGGCTTCATGAGAATTTGGAGGAGATATTGTGAGTCAAAGTGAAATCACAAAAACCGCAAAAACAAAGCTGAAAGCAAAAGATAGCCATACGGGCAATATGAGCCTGACCGTGGCTCTATCGCCTGAACAAGGCTTGTCCAGCTACCTAAACGAAATTCGTAAATTCCCCATGCTCAAGCCTGATGAAGAGTTTATGCTGGCCAAGCGCTGGGCTCAAAATCAAGACAGTGCGGCTGCCGAAAGAATGGTGACATCGCACCTCCGTCTCGTGGCGAAAATTGCCATGGGCTACCGTGGCTATGGCCTGCCAATTGGTGAGGTGATCTCGGAAGGTAATGTTGGCCTTATGCAGGCGGTAAAGAAATTTGACCCCGATAAAGGCTTTCGTCTCTCGACCTATGCCATGTGGTGGATCAGGGCCGCTATTCAGGAATATGTGTTGCGCTCATGGAGTCTTGTTAAAGTGGGCACAACTGCGGCCCAGAAAAAACTGTTTTTTAATCTCCGCCGTATGAAAGGCGAGATGAAAGCTATCGAAGACGGTGATCTCCACCCCGATCAGGTCGAAAAAATTGCAACGCGCCTCAATGTGAAAGAGAGCGAAGTCATCTCTATGAACCGCCGTATGGGCGGGGGCGGGGACGCGTCTCTTAATGTGCCCATTGGCGGCGAAGACGGCGGCGGGCAGTGGCAAGACTGGCTCGAGGACGAAAGCTATGAAGCTCAAGACGATGTGCTGGGCAACGCCCAAGAACATGAC
>JAESQI010000188.1 GCA_016765255.1 Robiginitomaculum sp.
CGAGCGGACAAACCGCATATCGTCTTCGTTACCGATGAGGGCTTTATCGGCATTTTCTGTTTGGGGTGTCGCCGAGGTTTTTAATTTACCGCGCATGGCTTCGGCTTGAGTTTCGTCTAAAATACCAGCGTCCAGCGCCGCTTTAATTTGGTCTGGTGTCATGTCTGTCATGAGAGATGAATAACAGATAGTTCATGGACGGCAAAGGACAAAATTTGTCAGTCTTTTGAAATTAGGTTTGATAATTTAACACCAATTGACCCAATTGCTTATGGTGAGTGTATATTGACACGGACCCAAGGTTGAACCAAGTTTCCAAGTCGGGATGTGCCCAATGGATATTTTTTTCCGCTGCGTCCAAGATATTCTGATGCGTGATTTTATTGTATATGTCCAGGGAATATAACCTATGCAATTCGCCTTTCCGTTTTTTATGCACACTAAATAGGAACGAGCATTGACGCGCACATTAACGTTAACATTTTGCGCGGGGGACGGGACAGTGGATTGTTGTTTGGTTTTATCTTCAATTTTAATAAAGCGGCCCAGTAATCGTTCAATGAGAGACTGTTTTCTTTGTCCGCGATTGCAAAAATCAGGGGCGTCCAAAATTCCTTGCAGTGCCGAGTTTCTTAAAAGTTAGCCAAAACGGACTACGAACGAGTAATGTGGAGAGGGTAATGATCGCCCCTGTCCAAATAAAGGAGACGAAAAATTTGGGACCTCAGCATTTGATGTGAGAATGCCAAAACTGGTAAAAAAATTGCTAGCCCCAATCCGAGCAATGTCAACAAATCATATTGGACGAAGGCTCTCCGCGCAAGCAAGGCGTTCGACAATAAAATTGTTCGGCTCGGTTCGGCTAAACTGTGTTCAACAATTTCCTGGTTATCGCCCAAGTTTTCATGTGTCTGTTTCTCATCTGCCATAATCCCCCTCTGTACGTATAATTGGCGGTGAATAGTTTGCAGCCTAATCAGAGGTTTTGTGTGCGTTCTTGTTTCAACGCAGTCCATTTCCCAAGGAGACTATACCATATTTAGTCGTATTTGCATAGTACGGCGCACGGCATGGTTTAAATATGAATATTTAAGGCTTGCAGACACAAACGGGCCTTCACCCTTAGGCGAAGACCCGTTTGTACAATGTGATAAATATGGTGGTCTAACCTTCTTCGGCTTCCAGAGCTTCTTTTGCTTCTTTGAGGGCTTTGCGAGCTTTGTCTAATTTGCGTTTGACTTTTGTACTGTGTTCTTGGTCGCCGTCCATATTGCTGGCTCGACCGAGTAAATCCTGAGCCGCACTGACCATCGCGCTGGCGTGTGATCCTCCGCCCATAACAAAGACATTGCTGTCAATCTCAAAATTTCTACCGTTTGAGCCTTTCGAAAGGCGCTTGATTAACAATTTGCTATGCGTACCGTCCATATGCAAGCCATGTGGCATTTGATCCATATTGCTGCTTAACATAAGCTGTATGTGTTTGTTGCCAAGTTTACCGTTTTCACTCCAGACCAATATATCTGAACCGCCCATCATACCTCCACTTAAGGCTTCAACCTCGTCCAGATTGACAACCGTTTTATTGCCGTGCTCGTCAATACTATAGGCGGTGGTGACGCCGTCTTCAGTAATGATTTCGTAGGTTTTTTCGCTCTCGATGCCGTTTTCATTTTCGACGAGTTTAAACACTTTTTTAATTTTGCTCTTTACTTGCGGCGCATTATCTGGAGACGCAGCAAGGGTGAGGGGCGCTGTCGCTGCGAGGGCAGCGATGAGAAAGGACGCAAGTCCGAGGCGCGGGAAAATACCGGTGTTTGGTTTTGATGATTTAAGGGTCATAAGTCTCTCCTTTAGAGGGTGATGAATGGTGAGGCACAGCGGATTTACGGGCTGGGCTTTCCCCGTTCGGGTTTGGTGTAATTTTGCAGAATGGATAAGGGTGGCAACGTAAGTTTGTTTGGTGTTTGCACCGCCGCCAATTGTGTCCAGAACAAATGCGTCACAGGCGGCTTCTTGATCTGTCCTGAATTTGGCAGCCACATAATGTACCAATGGGTTGGGCCAATTTAAGGCTCTAAATACCACGCCCGCAAAGGCAGCCCATAAATCACGGCGTTTAATATGAGCCAGTTCATGGGTTAAGGCAAAAATTTGTTGATCCTGATTAAATGTCTGTTCAAAGTCAGAGGGCAATATGACGAGGGGCCGCACAATACCTGTGACCAGCGGGCCAATATTGCCTTGGGACATCCGAACTTGAAATTTTTGGGTAAGGCTTAAGGACTTTACGGCGACATTGACTTTTTCGCGCATATTGGGCGTTACGGTTTCACTGTTTTGCTTTAACAAAAGTGTATATTTGTATTGTTGCCAGAGATTGATCCCGAGCCACACACTAGCAATGCCGAGCCAGACAAATATTACAGGTATATGCCAGTTTACGGAACTTAAACTAGCCGAAGTTTCGGGTGCAGGAACGAAGGATTCCAAACCCGAAAACTCGGGAATATTGCCAGCAAGGCTTGGTGTGGGTTCAAGCCAAGCTGACGGAATAATATTCAGCGTCATATCGGGAAGGATCAAACGGATGAGCGGCAATGCCCAGAGAGAGTATGCAGCTCTAGCCCCAAAGAAACGAATAAAGGGGCGGCGGCAGATCAAGACGAGCAAGATCAGCAAACTGACATCAAGCCCTGTATGCAACATCCAATTCATGAGTGTTTCACCTGTCATTTTTAATCTCTGCAAGCAAGGTTTCAAGATCGGCAATATCTTCGTCGGTCAAGCCGCGCCCTTCGGCCAAGTGAGCAACTAAGGGCGCCGCTCGTCCACCAAATAATCTATCAGACAATCGCCTAGCGGCATTGGCAGCGTAATCTTCGCGGCGGATTAAAGGGGAATACAAATAGCGCCGCCCGTCTCTAACCGTGGATAAAGCTTGCTTTTCAACCAGACGGGACAGCAATGTTTTAATAGTTTTTATATTCCATTTTTTCGTGCCTGCTAAGTGCAAAGCAATATCACTGGCAGGTAATGGGTTTTGGCTCCATAATACTTCCATGACACTTAATTCGGCTTGAGAAATTTTATTGCTCATTACTAACCCTTGGTGCAAGTCCTTATTGATTACACTCGTAGTCTTATAAAAGATTACGAGTGTAGTCAATAAAGATGTGTGTCATGTTTCATTACAAATTGGTCAGAAAATAAATACCTTGCAACGGGCAGTATTATTTTCGCTGCATAGCCGCTTTAATCTCTGGGCGGTCTTCTGATGTGTTTAAATATTTTGGCTCGACACGGCGGTTCGAAATTTGCTCATAGGCATAGCCGTAAGCTAGAATTTTGGCGTCTGTGTCTTTGGCCCCCATAATCGACACGCCGATTGGCAGGCCGTGAATATCTCCCATCGGCACGGTAAGATTAGGATAACCAGCAATCGCGGGCATAGACCCTGA
>JAESQI010000189.1 GCA_016765255.1 Robiginitomaculum sp.
AATAAATTATATCGAATTTCCAGTAACTGACATGGCGTCGAGTAAAGCGTTTTACGCAGGGGCATTTGGTTGGAGTTTTGTTGATTACGGCCCGACATATGCGGCGTTTCAAGGGGCGGGTATCGACGGCGGACTTGACGCCAACTCGGATCGTCTGCCTTCCAAAACCGGGGCGCCTGTTGTGCTATATGCTAAAGACCTTGAGGGTGCGCAAAGCGCAGTCGAGAACGCAGGCGCAGACATAACCCTTCCCATTTTTTCCTTCCCTGGGGGACGACGGTTTCAATTTACCGATCCAAGCGGTAATGAACTCGCGGTTTGGTCTGATCCGTTATAGTGTACAATCCGCATAATTTTGATTGCCTGTTTTGCCTTGGCAAATTACAGTCATTGGGACTCATAAAAAGACATCAGGAGTATTGTCATGCATATGTTTAAAACAGCCCTTATTCTCACCTCAACACTCGGCTTAGTTTTGGGTGCCTGCAATGCACCGACCTCAAAAACTGATACGCCAGTACAAATGATAGAAGCTAAGAACGTCAAAATCATCAAGCATGACAAATTTACCTATGCAAATTATGACCAAGTACGCGTGACCCATCTTGACCTTGATCTGGATGTCAATTTTGACAAAAAAATATTAGACGGTATGGCGACACTGGATTTCAAACGGGTTGGTGTGGCCACGAATGAACTTGTTTTAGACAGTAGAGATTTGTTGATAAAAGCAGTCTCGACCGCCGACGATCATAATGAATGGACGCCTGCTAAATATACACTCGGAGAGAGTGACGTTGTTCTTGGGTCGAGCCTCACGATCCAAATCGGAAACACCGCAAACAAAGTACGTATTTCCTATAGTACAAGCCCTGACGCGGAGGGTTTGCAATGGCTATCGCCTGCGCAAACTGCTGGAAAAAAACATCCATATTTATTTTCCCAAGCCCAAGCCTTAAATGCCCGTACTATGGCGCCACTGCAAGACACTCCAGCCGTGCGCATGACCTATACGGCCAGTTTGCGCGTGCCAGACGGATTGCGTCCTTTGATGAGCGCAGAACAAGGGGACAAAGACGAAAATGGAATTTATCATTTCAACATGCCTCAACCTATTCCGTCCTACCTTCTTGCAATTGCGGTTGGTGATATTAAATTCAAGGCGATCAATGACCATATTGGCGTTTACGCGGAGCAGTATATTTTGGACGCTGCCGCCGAAGAATTTTCTGAAACGCCACTGATGGAGGCGTCGAACGCAAAACTTTACGGGCCGTACCGTTGGGGGCGTTATGATTTAATCGTGCTCCCACCCAGCTTCCCATTTGGTGGCATGGAAAACCCGCGTCTTTCTTTCATGACACCGACCTTAATCGCGGGTGATAAAAGTCTGACCAATGTGGTAGCCCATGAGCTTGCCCATTCATGGTCTGGCAACCTTGTGACCAATTCAAATTGGCGCGATGCATGGCTAAATGAAGGGTTTACCTCCTATGTGGAAAACCGGGTCATGGAAGATTTATACGGAGAGGGACGCGCCGTTATGGAACAAGCCCTTAGCCTAGAGGATTTAAAACGCGACATAAAAGGTGCGACCCGCCCTGAGTTGACCCAGCTTAAACTGCCCGCTGATCTGGCTCATCCCGATGAAGCATTTTCCCAAGTCGCCTATGTAAAGGGCCAATTTTTCCTGATGTTTTTAGAGGAAAGGTTTGGGCGAGAAAATTTTGACGCCTTCCTAAAAGGCTATTTTGACCATTTCGCATTTCAAAGCATTACGACAGAAGATTTCATTAAATATCTACATGACGAACTGCATGTAAAGCAGCCAGACGCCCTGACCAAAGCCGAGCTCAAGGAATGGATTTACGAAGCGGGTCTGCCAGACACCGCCAAAAACCCGAAATCAGACGCGTTTGAAAATGTCGCCGCTCAACAGGCCGCATGGCTCGCAGGCACAATCACCGCCGCCGAGATTAAAACGACAAAATGGTCAACCCATGAATGGCTTTATTTCCTCAATTCGTTACCAGAAGGTTTGGCACAAAAGCAGTTTAACGAACTCGACACGGCGTATTCTCTCACAGGTACACAAAATGCGGAAACCGCCTTTGCTTGGTATATGCAAGCGATCAAGGGGGATTACCACGCCGTTGACAAAGACTTGGAACATTTCTTTATGACGGTTGGACGCGGTAAATTTATCTATCGTCTCTATGGGGAGCTGGCGAAAACACCGACTGGAAAAACCCGCGCCGTTGAGATATTTGCACGCGCGAGAGCTGGATATCACCCGATTGCCCAACGGCGTATTGGGGATATTTTAAGTCAAGAATAGAAATGTTTCACGTGAAACAATTTGATGAATGTGGTGTTATTGCGCTAAAATAATACCATATTATTTCCATGCTTGCGCACTATAAATATCAAATGATTATATAAAGAAATCCATGGGTTTTCAGAGTATGCGACGTTTTGTGGCAATATTTATTGCTCGCATAACGTGTGCAAACGTTTCTTAAAATACGAGTGTTAGTAATGCATTTTGAACCCAATATAAACAAAACCAATTGTGGCCGAAATAAGGCACACTCATTCAGCTAGTGTTCAAGGGCGCAGTCTATAAGGGGAGTTGCGTGCATCCCCGCTGTCCAATTCTCCCCCTTGAGATCGGTCACGAAATGATGTGACTGGCAGTACACGTAGCAAGGCGGATGAAGACTGTTTTCTCTCTCTCACAGTCTTCTTCCGCTTTGTCTTTATGCACTTGCGGGTTGCCGCTGACCAACTTAGGCCCGCGTAATGCACTTGCGGGTAGCCGCTGACCAACTTAGGCCCGCGTAAGGTTTATTATTCTCACCCACACTAAAAAATGTCATCCCAGACTTGATCTGGGATCTGCTACACATACCTAAGTTTGAGCGTGAAACCAGATTCCAGCTTTCGCTGGAATGACAAATTTATTATAACTAAAGTTGAAGCGTTAAACGCTTGCTTTTGCGTCGGCTGGAATACGGAGCATTTGTCCGACATAAATTTTATCGGGGTGGGACAGCATGGGTGTGTTGGCTTCGTATATTTCCATATAGCGGTTGCCCTTGCCGTAAAACTTTTTGGACACACCCCAAAGTGTATCGCCGCTAACAATTTCGTAAAACTGAGACGCAGACCCATTATCGTCGCTGCCCGCTTCGTCGTGCACTTCGCCGACACCGTTCACATTGCCTACAGCCAGAATGATTTTTTCTTTCATTTCTTGAGAAACAGCACTGCCAGAAATAGTCACCTTGCCATCATCATCCACATGGATATCCATGCCTTTACTATTCAGCCCCAGATCACTGACTTCTTTTTCAAGAATGTCTTTGCCTTTTTTACCTTTAAACAATCCTTTAAGTTTCCGCCCTGCCGCTTTGGCAAATATCATAGCTCCAAACATAGTCTTCTCCTTTGTGATTAAATTATATTGAGTATGCCTATTCGAGGCCATTTGTACAAGTTTGTTATGATTTATCTTGCCAAAGTTCTATTTTTATACCTTCAGGATCAATAAACCAGCCAAAGGCACCGTATCCTTCATCGCTAATCTCCCCAATGATTTCCGCCCCGCCAGACCGCGCTTTTTCAATCATGGCAGGCACATCATCAACCCGCAGGTTCATCATAAATTTCTCGTTTGACGGCGCGAAATAATCGCTGTCTTGTTTAAATGGACTGACCATTGTGAAGGCCTTTCCGTCGCTTTTCCATTCTATGGAATTCCACTCGGTTATGTCCACGCCCATATGGGTTTTCCACCACGCCGTATAGGCTTTCGTGTCTTTGCACCGAATAAACACTCCGCCTAGTCCCAAAATTTTAGCCATGTGCCCTCCCCGTCATTTTATGTTAATTATTTACATGATAA
>JAESQI010000190.1 GCA_016765255.1 Robiginitomaculum sp.
ACACGGCCCTTTGGTCAAAAAGGCGGTGAAGCCGCCCCTACCGAAGATAAAGTCCTCGGTGTTGATCCTGACAGCGGACTTGATGTCTGGCTTAAAAATGGGCGCTACGGCCCCTATGTGCAACTCGGTGAAGAAACCAAGCCAAAACCAAAACGCACCAGCTTACCAAAGACTTGGCCATATGATGCCATGGATTTATTTAAGGGGTTAAAGCTCCTGTCCCTGCCCCGCGAAATTGGCGAACATCCCGAAGACGGAAAAATGATTACAGGCGCACTTGGTCGTTACGGGCCTTATATCCTGCACGCAGGAACCTATGCCAACCTCCAAGATATTGACGAAATGTTTGAAGTGGGCATTAACCGCGCAGTGACTTTACTGGCTGAAAAACGTGCCAAGGGTGGCGGTCGCGGCGGCGCGTCTGCCTTGAAAGAACTTGGCGATCATCCTGATACTAAAAAACCGATCCGCGTCATGAGTGGGCGTTACGGCCCCTATGTAAAATACGAAAAAGTCAACGCCACCATTCCAAAATCTGTTGCGCCTGAAGAAGTCACCCTAGAAATGGCCTTGGAATATATCGCGGCTAAAGAAGCCAAAGCAGGCACCAAGAAAAAGAAAAAAGCCCCTGCCAAGAAAAAGCCTGCCAAGAAGAAACCCGCCGCTAAGAAGAAAATTACGGCAAAAAAGAAAGCGCCCGCTAAAAAGAAATAGTGTGCATATAGGAAATTCATGAGCATTACCCGCGACACCCTGATCAAAACGGTTCGCGAAACCGGTGGGAAATTGACCAAGCGCGGCCTTGTACGCGAACTTGGCATTTCTGGGGATCAGCGCAAAAATTTGCGCGATCTGTTAAAAGAGTTAACCGAATACGGTACGATTATTCGTACCGACCGCCGTACCTACCGCCTCGCGGACAGTCTTCCCGATGTTATGGTCCTGAGTGTCGACCATATCGACGACCACGGCGATTTGATTGGTGTGCCTGCCCGTTGGGAGGGCAAAGGCAAACCGCCTTCCGTCATTATCCGCGATAAAAAAAGTCATCCGAAGTCGCAGTCTGCACGTCTTGGCATTGGCGACAGAGCCTTATGCCGCATCACTAAAAAGCAAGATAGTTTCTACGGCGAAATCATCAAATCTCTCGGCGAAGGGCCACAAAGACAGCTTGGTGTTGTTATCAAAGGCGGACGCGGATGGCGTATTCGCCCCGTGGAAAAAGGGGCGCGCTATGACCATATTCTGGGACGGGGCCAAATGGAAAGCTTACGCCTAAATGACCAAGACCTTGTCCTTTATGAACTTACCTCCGCCTGCCACAAAGGTGACCGCATTGCTAAAATCGTCGAAGTCTTAGGCAGTGCCAATCACCCTCGTTCGGCCTCGATCATTTCTCTATACGCCATAATATCCCGACCGGATTTAGCCAAGGCGAAATCTCAGAAGCTAAGTCGCACGCCCTGCCAAAGCTCGATGGTAAACGTCAAGACTTACGCGACCTGCCCCTGATTACAATCGACCCAGATGACGCCAAAGATTTTGACGATGCCATCTTTGCGCAAACCGACGACAGTCCAAAAAACAAAAACGGCCATATTGTCTGGGTCGCCATCGCCGATGTCAGTGCCTATGTGAGACCTGGTAGCGCTCTGGATAAAGGCGCCTTCAAACGAGGGAATTCCGTCTACCTCCCCGACCGTGTCGAGCCTATGCTCCCCGAAGAGCTTTCGGCTGATTTGTGTTCTTTAAAACCGAATGTAGAACGCGCCTGCCTTGCCGTGCGGATGCGGTTTAACGCCGAAGGAGACAAGATCGGTCATAAATTCGTACGCGGCCTGATGCGCTCCCATGCCCGCCTGACATATGACGAGGCCCAAAGTGTTTTCAAGCCTAAGGATGGCAAAACAGCCAAAGCGGCTTTACCAGTCACTGATATTCTCAAAGACATTTACGCTGCTTACGAAGCCGTGCAAATTGCCCGTGAACGACGCGGGCCACTGGAAATTGATATGCCAGAGCGGCGTGTCAAAGTAGATTCCAAAGGCAATGTGAGTTCGATCACAGTACGAGCAAGATTTGACGCTCATAAACTGGTGGAAGAATTTATGATCCAAGCCAATGTTAGCGCGGCCCAAAGCTTGGACGAAAAGAAAGCTAACCTAATTTTCCGTATTCACGAACCCCCAAATATGGAAAAAATTCAGGGCCTGTCCGATTTTCTCCCCTCAATGAGCCTTAAATGGACAATGGGCGAGCGGGTAACCCCGAAACGCTTTAACCGCATGATTGAACGGGCGCGTGAAAAAGATTTGGCCGAGACCATTTCTATGTCAGTTCTACGAACACAAATGCAGGCCTATTACACACCTAAAAACGGTGGGCATTTTGGCCTCAACCTGACCCATTACGCCCATTTCACCTCCCCTATTCGCCGCTACGCAGACCTCATCGTCCACCGCGCCCTGATCAAGGCCTTCGGTCTTGGCGACGACGGGCTTAGCGACGAAGAAGCCGTTCGGTTGAAAGAAATATCCGAGCATATCAGCACCACGGAACGCCGCGCTATGGCAGCCGAGAGGGACGCCAAAGACCGCTATATTGCCAGTTTCTTGCAAGACAAGGTGGACTCTGAATTTGCGGGCCGTATTGGCGGAGTCACCCGTGCGGGACTGTTTGTGCAACTCGACGACACAGGTGCAGATGGGTTTGTCCCCGCCCGTAACCTCGGTAATGAGCGCTATATCTTTGACGAAAAATCTAAATCCTTAAGAGGCTCAGACACTGGTGGAACTTATAAATTTGGCCGCCGTGTTCAAGTGCGCCTCCTCGAAGTTAAACCTCTGCAAGGCGGTCTAATCTTTGAAATGCTGAGTGAGCCTGAAAAAGGAAAAAGACCCAAACACACCCCGCAAACCCATTACCGAAAACGAGGTGGTGGATATAAGGGCAAGGGAAAACGTGGGCATTAAGCCTTCTAAACTGTCATGCCAGACTTGATCTGGGATCCGAACACAACTGCGAATTTTGAGTTTGTGATCAGATTCCAGCCTACGCTGGAATGACAATGATTTAAGTGGACATTCTCTCTCCCTGTCATCCCAGACTTGATCTGGG
>JAESQI010000191.1 GCA_016765255.1 Robiginitomaculum sp.
CAACAAGGAAAATAATGACCTTAAGAACAGATATACCCGACGGCATAAAAACTGCCATGAAAGCAAAAGATAAACTTTCACTATCGACATTGCGGCTCGTCAATGCAGCGATTAAAGACCGCGATGTTGCGGCCCGCGCCGAAGACCGCCCCGACGGCATAGACGACGCAGAAGTTTTGTCACTCTTGGCTAAGATGGTGAAGCAACGTCAAGAAAGCGCTACGATTTATGAAGACAATGGACGGCCAGAACTCGCGGAACGAGAACGCGGCGAGATCGTTGTGATTAGAAAGTATATGCCCAAGGCCTTAAGTGCAGAAGAATTAACGGCTGCCGTTAAAGCAGCCATTGATGGCCTCGACGCCACATGCCTAAAAGACATGGGAAAAGTCATGGGCACGTTAAAATCAGAATTTTCGGGACGCATGGATATGGGAAAAGCTGGCGCGGCTGTGAAATCAATCCTCGCTGGTTAGAACAGGGCTTTCTATTTGGCTCTCATAACTTTGTTACAAAGTATTTCGCGAAAGGCGTATAATGCCTGATCTTTTGAATGAAAAGCGCGAAGCTCTTTTTTCACCGTGTCGACAATACCGCTATCGCCTCTCACAAATATGGGACGAGCATAAACTCCCCCTCACTTGGCTGATGCTCAATCCAAGCACTGCGGATGAAGTTAAAAATGATCCGACCGTTGAGCGGTGTGAGCGCAGAGCGCGCATGTGGGGATATGGCGGCAGTATTGTGTTTAATATTTTTGCCTTTCGGGCCACCGACCCAAAGGATATGCGGGCCCAAACTGATCCAATTGGCCCTGAAAATGATAAGTGGATCCGACAAATAGCCAAGCAGAGCCGTGAACGTGATGTGGTGGCTGGCTGGGGTGAGCACGGGGCTCATAGGAATAGAGGTCAAGCCGTCTTGGATATTTTTATGCAAGAGGAGGGGCAAATTTCAGCTCTGAAAATCAACGCTTCAGGCCATCCCGCCCATCCCTTATATATTGCTTATAGTAAAAGCCCTTTATTGATGAATTTGGAGTAAATGGGAAAATAATAGCATAATCTATAAAATTATCAGTATAATATAGAATAATATACAATATGATGGGTAATAAAGATAACATTGTAGCCAAAACTCCATATATTCCTATGTAATGTAGTCAATATATGGATATCTTAAATGTTTGGATTTAAAAAACTCAAATTAACGCGACCAAAAACAAACTCTACGCCGCCTATTTTGAAAACAGTTAGTTTGGAAAATATCGGCAGGCATATTATTGGTCATGATACGGTTGTTGAGGGGCCTTTTGGCTCTCGCCGAATGCTGTACGCTGATTATGTTGCGAGTGGGCGGGCTTATGGCCCTATCGAAGATAAAATCCACGAATATATTTTACCTCTTTATGCCAATACCCATACGGAAAGCTCGGTCACGGGACGGCAAACCACTGCGTTTCGTGAACAAGCCCGCTCTATCATTGGTAAAGCTATCAATACGAATAATGAAGATGCCATCATATTTTGTGGGACGGGATGCACAGGGGCAATTGATAAATTGATCCATATTTTGCAGCTTAAGCTTCCTTCTGATCTGTCGCGTTACGGTATTGATACTAAGATTAAAGCCAAAGATAGGCCAGTTGTGTTTATTGGCCCGTTTGAGCATCATTCCAATGATGTGCAGTGGCGCGAAACCATAGCCGATGTGGTGACGATAGGGGAAACCAAAGACGGGTTGATTGACCTGATAGATTTGGAGAGGCAACTTAAAAAATATAGAAATCGTCCGCTGAGAATCGGCAGTTTTTCTGCAGCCAGTAATGTAACTGGCCTATTGGTAGATGTGCCTGCTATAGCGAAACTCCTGCATAAACACGGCGCGATGGCGGCGTTTGATTATGCTGGGGGTGCGCCTTACCTACCGATTGATATGAACTGCCAAGGCGGCGCTTATCTGGACGCAGTGTTTATTTCTCCTCATAAATTCGTCGGGGGGCCAGGCACACCGGGGCTGTTGGTTTTAAAGAAAAAATGGGCAAACAATAAAACACCTGTCATTCCTGGCGGTGGAACTGTGTCATATGTAAGTCCGTGCGCGCAGGCCTACCTTGAAGATATAGAACACCGCGAAGAAGGGGGCACACCTGATATTATTGGCGCCATACGGGCGGGCTTGGCCTTTGATTTAAAAGAAGAAGTGGGGGCCGCAAATATCGCGAAAAAAGAAATATCATTTGCCAAAATGGCCCTTAAACGTTGGGGCCAGCATAAAAATATAAAAATTCTTGGCTCTCATAGTGCGGAACGCTTGCCTATCTTTTCATTTCTTATTCGGTGCGGGGAGCGCTATCTCCATTATAATTTTGTCGTTGCTCTGTTAAATGATATGTTTGGCATACAGGCGCGGGGCGGGTGTTCTTGCGCGGGGCCCTATGGTCACAGATTGTTGGATATTGATCTTAAATTGTCTCGGGAATACGAAAAAATAATTGGTACGGGTGTTGAAATTTTAAAACCGGGTTGGGTGCGGGTCGGGTTTAATTATTTTTATTCCAAGGATGAGTGTGAAATACTACTCCGCGCAATTGAATGGGTTGCTGACCACGGATATAAACTTTTGCCGCTCTACGGCTTTAACAGCGAAACGGGGCATTGGACGCATAAGGACAGTAAGGCCAATTCTTTGCAAGACTTGCGAAATCTAGTTCCCGTAAAAACGGAAACGCCGCCGCAAAATATTGACGCTATATTCGCAAAAGCAAATACATATATTCAAAGCAAACACACACCGTGCAACGCAGAGAAATGTTGCGTGCTACAATCCACGCCTGAGCATTTACGATGGTTTAGTCTAGCTGATTAAATTGCAATTTTGCCAGACGGGCATAGAGACCATCTCTTTTAACGAGTTGAGTGTGAGTGCCTTGGTCAATAATTTTCCCGTTGTCCATGACCAGTATTCTGTCGGCTTTCTTAACCGTAGCAAGGCGGTGGGCAATGACCAATGTTGTGCGGCCTTTGGCCATATTGGCAAATGCTTTTTGCACGGCAAGTTCGCTCTCGGCGTCAAGCGCGGATGTAGCTTCGTCGAGAAGTAATATTGGTGCGTCTCTTAAAATGGCGCGAGCAATGGCAATGCGTTGTCTCTGTCCACCAGATAAAGTCGTCGCTTTTTCGCCGAGGTCTGTTTGGTAGCCTTCTGGCAGTTTTTCAATAAACGCGTGTGCGTGGGCGGCCTTAGCAGCAGCAATGATATCGTCGTCACTGGCCCCAAAACGACCATAGCGAATATTGTCCATGGCCGAGCCTGAAAACAAGGGTGTCGCTTGCTGGACAATGGCAAATTGTGCCCGTAAATTATCAGGCGCAAACTCGTTTATCTTATGGCCATCAACTAAAATATTTCCTTGTTGCGGATCATAAAACCGTAAAAGAAGTTGGAATAATGTTGTTTTACCAGCCCCAGAGGGGCCAACTAGGGCCACCGTCTCGCCCTGTTTAATTTCAAATGACACCTTTGAAAGGGCCTTTTCACCCAACCGCGTTGGATATGAAAATGTTACGTTATCAAAAGCAATTTGGCCTTTGGCTCTGTTTATATGCACGGGTGTTTCTGGGCCGAAAATTTCGGGGTCTTCTTGTAATATTTCTGCCAAGCGCTCGGAAGCCCCAGCGGCTCGCAAAAGATTTGTCCATGTTTCGGTTAACATGCCTGTGGAGCTTACAACGAGGACAGCGAGAAATATAAATTGTGAGATCGAGCCGACGCTTAAGGAGCCTTTGCTAACACTGTTGGATCCGTAAGCAATGGTACTGACAACGGCTATCATGGTTGCCGCGCTCATAAAGCTCATCAAAAAAGCGCGGATCAGCAGGCGTTTTTGGTTTTTTGAATAGGTGTTTTCAACGTCGGCCTGAAAATTATCTGCCTCGAATTGTTCGCGTGTGAAAGCTTGAACGGTTTGGATATTGGACAGGCTTTCCCCCGCCCGCGCAGATGCATCTGCCAGTTTGTCTTGTCCGTCCCGAGAGAGAGTTTTTATTCTTCGGCCTGCAAAAATAGCGGGCACAATAATGACGGGCCCCGCTAACAAGACCATCAATGTCAATTTCCAACTGACAAAAAACATTAGAATCAAAGCCCCAACCGATGTGGTAATCGAGCGAATGGCAAATGAAATTGACCCTGTGAGTACCGTTTCCACCAAAGTTGTATCTGTAGTTAGACGCGAAAGAACTTCGCCAGTTCGCACCCGCTCATAATAGGCGGGGCTGAGGCGCAAGAGATTATTATAAACGGCGATACGGATATCCGCGACAACTCTTTGGCCGAGTGTATTGATGAGGTAGGCGCGCATGCTAGAAATAAAAGCAGACAGTATGGCAAAGACAACTGCAACCAAAAACAATCCGTTGAGACCGCCCGCCGTTAGGCCCGATATGGTTTGGCAATAGGCAATATCTGATTTTGATCCAAATCCGCAATCGCCCATAAACCGAAAAATAAATGTCAGGCTTAAGGTCATAAATGACGAAGCAAATAAAAATATGAGAAACGTGGTTAGTTTTTTCGGGTAGCGCGTCACATATGGCCATAAATACCGCAAGGGTTTAAAAGAACGAGCTTTGTCGCGATGTTCTTTATCGCGCTCAATTTTGGTTGCGAAACTCGCCCCTGAACTTCGGTCAATTGGGCGGGCAGAAGCCGCAGAGGAATTCGTAGTTGTGGTCATGCCATTTGTCATATGGTGGTTTTATGCACTTGCAAAGCAAAAAGAAAAGATAACGGCTATTCAGATTTAGGGGTCATTTGCATCAGGGCGGCCCGCTTGCAAAATGCCACGAGGTCATCGTTCTGATTATAGGCTCTGTGGATGAAGTGGACAATGCCTTGGCTCGGTCTTGATTTACTTGCGCGCTTGTTTTCGACCTCTGTGGTGACATGAATTGTATCCCCGTGAAAGACGGGATTGGGGAATTTAACCTCGCTCATGCCGAGATTGCCTATGGTCGTGCCAAGGGTTGTGTCAGATACAGATATGCCAATCATTAAACCCAATGTGAAAATAGAATTGACCAAGGGCTTGCCAAATTCGGTTTTCGCCGAGAATTCGTAGTCAATGTGTAAAGGCTGCGGGTTTAAAGTCATATTGGAAAACAGCATATTGTCCATTTCCGTAATGGAGCGTCTAAGCTCATGGGTAAAAATATGCCCGATTTTAAATTGCTCGAAATAAAGTCCAGCCATGGTTTTCCTTTTATTCTACGTCAAGGTAGAGCCTATACCTTTGAGGCTGTGAAATATAGTAGGCTTTCATAAAGTTTAAGTAGGTTGATGACATGAGTTGGGTTTTGCGGCGCGTTTATACTGGTCATCACTTATATGAATGATATCAAATTTGGGTGTGAAAGACGGGTCATATTTAATCTCAACCATAACGGCTTGATCCAAAACAGGGCCAATTCGGTCAGATGTTTTTGTGGCCGATTGGTAGAGCAGATTACTCTCGGGGGATAGTATTTGAACACAGGCTGTGAGAGGGCCTGGGGCTTGGGCAGTTTTGCCAAAAACATGACCATTGACCGTGCCTTTAACCTGAAATGAGATTTTTAACTCACCAATTACATCTGACGAAATGATGGCAAATGGCCCATTTGAAGACAGGAGAATACGGGTTTGGCCTGCTGTAGTTGGAAGATTAGCGGCGGCAATGCGCGGGTAGGTTTTCGGTGCATTGTTTTGAATGACCATCGCAGCTGTCGGCAAGGCAATGACAAGTCCTGACAGTTCCAAGGCTAGCCACGTCAAAAATACTTTCTTCTTTATACCCATTTTTTCCGTCCCAAGATCAAACACTTGTCAAGTGATGTTCAAGAACAATGCCAAAGCGGTGAATTGCGGACTAGGCAGAAGACAAAAGAGGCGATATAAACCCGCGAATGAACAGAAATGACAAAGCACTGGTACTATTTTCTGGCGGTCAAGACTCAGCCACGTGCCTCGCGTGGGCACTAGAGCGATTTGACATTGTCGAAACGATTGGTTTTGATTATGAACAACGCCACACCATAGAAATGCAGTGTAGGTTGGATGTTCTGGCCCGTATGCGACACTCTTTCCCAAAATGGGCAGAACGTATGGGGCAGGATCATGTGCTTGATTTGTCGGTTCTGGGCGAAATAAGTGAGAGTTCTCTCACGCGCGATATTGAAATTAGTGACAATGAAGACGGGATTCCCAATACATTTGTGCCGGGGCGTAATTTGATATTTTTAAACTTTGCTGCGGCTGTTGGATATAAGCGCGGCATTCATACCTTGATTGCGGGTATGTGCGAGGCGGATTTTTCAGGCTATCCAGATTGCCGTAAAGATACTTTGGACGCGACACTACACGCTCTATCTCTCGGGATGGACACAGAGTTTCATTTGCACACACCTTTGATGTTTCTCAGTAAGGCGGGTG
>JAESQI010000192.1 GCA_016765255.1 Robiginitomaculum sp.
CCATAATATACTCTCCTGAAAACATCAGGGAAATATGTACAAAATAAATTAATAAATCATCACTCTAAACTAATTTAGCTATAGTATATCGACACACACACCTATTCAGCGTTACATAGGGATATGTCGACCAAGAAAAAACTACAGGACAATCTGTTTATTAACCGAGAACTTTCTTGGCTTTCGTTCAATAAACGTGTGCTGGAAGAAGCGCAAAATACGGCCAATGCGCTGCTGGAACGCTTACGATTTTTGGCCATTTCCGCCAATAATTTGGATGAATTTTATATGGTGCGGGTTGCGGGTCTGCGGACACAAGTGACCGCGGGTATGCCGGCGCTGAGCCTCGATGGTCAGACGGCGAGCGAGCAACTTGAAAAAATCCGTAAAAGAGCCAAGCGACTTATTGACGCGCAACAAGTCCAATGGAAAAAATTACGCAAAAAACTACATACCCAAGGCATTGAAGTAAAACTCGCATCAAAACTAGGAGGGGCTGACCTCTCGAAATTACGCGAAATATACGAAGCGGAAATCCTTCCACTCCTCACACCGATGGCGATTGATCCAGCTCACCCATTTCCATTCATACCTAATTTTGGATTTGGGCTGATAATGTCACTCTCAAATGACGCGAATTTGGCTAAGTCAAAAGCCAAAAAAAATGCTGACTTGCAAATTAGTCATAGTGAGAACAGAAAGGCGCTCTTGATCGTACCAGCCCATGTGCCAAGGTTTATCAATTTGCCAAACGGTAACTCAAGGAAGCGGCAAATCTTTGTCCCGCTTGAGGATGTGTTAAAACTGTTTGCGCCTGATTTATTTCCTGGCTTTGACATTGTCGACTTTGGCGTCTTTAGAATTACGCGTGATAGTGAAATATCTATTGATGAGGAAGCGGAAGATTTAGTCCGTCATTTTGAATTTTTGCTAAAAAAACGCAGGCGAGGACGGGTTATTCGCTTGTCCATGGATATGCATACCCCGCAGCATTTAAAAAATTTCCTCATAGAAAGCTTCGAAGCATGGGACGAGGAGATATTGGAAATAGATGGTTTGCTCGGTCTTGCCGATTTGTCGCAAATCATTTCCAAAGATAGACCCGATTTACTTTACCCACCTTATGAGGCGCGTTTCCCAGAGCGTATTCGTGAACATAATGGGGATTGTTTTGCGGCCATTGCGCAAAAAGATATCCTTGTCCACCATCCATATGAGGAATTTGATGTGGTCGTGCAATTTTTGCAACAGGCCGCTCTTGATCCCAATGTGGTTTCGATCAAGCAAACTTTGTATCGCACAAGTGATGATAGCCCGATTGTTAAAGCTTTAATTGACGCGGCAGAACGCGGTAAAAATGTGACGGCATTGGTTGAGCTAAAAGCCCGCTTTGATGAGGCCAGCAATATACGCTGGGCCCGGAATTTGGAACGAGCGGGCGCGCATGTGGTTTACGGATTTATTGATTTTAAAACCCATGCAAAGGTGAGTTTGGTCATTCGGCGAGAGGGCGGGAAACTTCGTACATACACCCATTTGGGTACGGGAAATTATCATGTGCAAAATGCGAAAATTTATACAGATTTGGCCTTGTTTACAGCCAATGCTGATATTGGAAAAGACACAGGTCAATTGTTTAATTATGTGACCAGCTACGCAAAACCTAATAATTTACGACGGTTGAAAGTCGCGCCGCTCAATTTACGCGCAACATTACTGTCCCACATTGATGAAGAAATTACGCACGCTCAACAAGGTCGCGATGGGTCTATCTGGGCGAAAATGAATGCCCTCGTTGATCCAGAAATCATAAGAGCTTTATACAAAGCATCACAAGCGGGCGTGCAAATAGACCTTGTCGTTCGCGGAATTTGTTGTTTACGCCCCGGTGTAAAAGGACTGTCTGAGAATATACGTGTTAAAAGTATCGTTGGACGGTTCTTAGAACATTCTCGAATTGTCTGTTTTGGCAATGGTGAGGCCCTTCCCAATAAAGACGCCCATATCTATTTTAGCTCCGCTGATTGGATGCCGCGAAATATGGATTTACGTATTGAAACTCTCATTCCCGCAGACGATATAACCGTTCGCCGGCAGATTATGGATCAGATCATGATGGCAAACTTGCTTGATGTTAAGAATAGCTGGGATCTTGGGCCTGATGGAAAATATGTACGGAAGAAGGTCAATGGATCTGAGCCCGTTTTTTCTGCTCATGGGTATTTTATGGAAAACCCTTCTTTATCAGGGCGAGGAGGGGCGTTGGAATTGAACGCGCCAGCGTCTTTGCATACTAAAAAAACGAGAACATGACTATTGAATCACCTCATAAAATAGCCGTTATTGATATTGGGTCAAACTCCGTTCGCTTAGTCATTTATGAAATATCAGGCAAGGCGTTTACTCTTATATATAATGAAAAAGTTTTAGCGGGATTAGGGCGAGATTTGCACATTACGGGCAAATTACATCCATTAGGGCGTCGCTTGGCATTTGATGCCTTAAAGCGGTTTAAAATTTTACTCGGTGCGCAATTTGGTGTAACTGCCAAATATGGTGAAATCCTCATCGCTGCCACGGCTGCTTTGAGAGACGCAGAAGACGCCGAAGATTTTATAGTCGATGTTTCTCGCGAAATAGGCTTTGATATACGTCCCTTAACTGGCTCTCAAGAAGCCTATATGTCGGCCATGGGCGTTATTGCGGGGGATAGCCGTGTCCAAGGTGTTGTTGCTGATTTAGGTGGTGCAAGTTTGGAATTGGTCGACATTCAAGCCAGCAAACCCTCAGGTGGTATCAGCCATCCCCTTGGCCCGTTTTCTTTGTTCAAAGATGTATTTGACCCCAAAATATTGCGGACGAAAATCATGGCATGTTTAGAAGATGCGCCGTCTCACACGGCAGGTCAAAATTTGTATTTGATTGGGGGTGCGTGGCGTAATCTCGCTTTGATTCAGCAAAAACGGAGTGGCTATCCCTTACGCATTGCGCATAATTATGAGTTAAATTTTGAGACTGCGAAAGAATTGTCACAATGGGCATATAGTCAAGGCGGCATTGCCGAGATCAATAATTGGCGCGGCCTATCGGAGCGCCGTGCAGAGACACTTCCCTATGCAGGCCTTTTACTTGAAATTTTGCTTAAAATTATCAAACCCTGTTCGGTCATTATTGCGCCAGGAGGTTTACGTGAGGGCATTATATATGATGCCTTGTCAAAGCTTGATGTTCCAGAATTAAATCAAGCCTCACCACTCTTTAGTGGCTGTATGGCTTTGGCAAAAGGTCGGGAGCATAATGAATATTTAGGTGGCCCGTTATTTGAATGTTTAAGTGGCCTTGACGGGACATTACCAAGTAGTTTTGCCCCCAAGAACGAACGCCGTTTGCGGCGTGCGGCGTGTTTGCTATCGAGTATAGGTAAAGGCTTGCATCCAGGCCATAAGGCCCGCATGGCGTTTCGAACTATACTGTACGCCCCGCTTCCAGATTTAGATCACAGTGAACGCGCATATCTCGCCCTCATGGTCTACGCTTCCTATACAAGCAAACCGACCACACCAAATGACGAAGCTATTGACTATTTATTGTCAGAGGACGCGGTAATTTCGGCGCGAATTTATGGGCAAGCTATGCGACTCGGCCTAGATGTTTCTGGTCGTAGCCACATTATTTTGTCTCAATTGTCACTATCGGTAAAAGATGAAACACTCAGGATATACCCCGAAATACAGGCCAAAGATTTACGTACACAAAGAAGCCATGCTCGTTTAGAAAAATTAGCCGATCAGCTAGGGCTAAAGAGCCAAGGCTATACAGAGGCGAATTGAACAAGCAAAGCCTTGTCATTGCCCATTGATCTGTTCTACATTATGACAAGATAGGGAGACTCGTTTTCAAGATATGCAATAAAAATACATTTGAAACACAGGCAGTATTATGGGCCTGATTTCGCAAGATAGTTTTGAAACACCATTTCCACGAGATTTGGTTGGTGACAAATCATACCCCTGCTTGATTCTCAATGCAGATTATCAACCGCTAAGTTATTTCCCTCTTTCCCTGTGGTCTTGGCAGGACGCCATAAAGGCGGTTTATTTGCGGCGGGTGAATATTGTTGATATGTACGAACAATGTGTGCGTTCCACCAGCACAGAAATGCGCTTGCCATCTGTAATCGCCTTAAAAGAATTTGTGCCCCAAAGTCGCTCTCCTGCATTTACGCGGTTTAATTTATTTTTGCGAGACGGGTTTAAGTGTGTATATTGCCAAAGTCCAAAGGACTTAACCTTTGATCATGTGATTCCAAAACGGCTAGGCGGACAAACCAATTGGAAAAATATTGTTGCGGCCTGCACAAAATGTAACTTTAAAAAGGGGGGGAGGATGCCACAAAGTGCGGGGATGAAATTGCTGACTAAGCCGTATATTCCGACTATTCATGGCTTGCAGGCACAAGGGCGGCGCTTTCCGCCGGGCTACCTCCATGAAAGTTGGTTGGATTATTTATATTGGGATTTGGAGCTTAAATCATGACACGTCTATTTCTTGTTTTTTTATCAACTCTATTATTGTGGTCATGTGGTGGTTCAAAAATGCCTCGTGTGGTTTTAGAAACAGAACTTGGGATTATAGAAATTGAGATTTATAGCGAGCAGGCTCCTTTGACCGCGCAAAATTTTCTCTATTATGTAGACAATAACCTTTATGACGGCGAGGGTTTTTACCGTGTCGTACGTCCAGAAACTGATCCACTCGGTATGGGTATGGAAATCATTCAAGGCGGTCTGCTGGCCATGGAAACTGTGACCGCACCTATTGACCACGAAACCACACAAATGTCGGGGCTTTCTCATATAGACGGTGCGATATCCATGGCTCGTGACGAACCAGGAACGGGAAGTGCAGCTTACTTTTTCATCAGTATTGGTGATAATACGTTTCTTGACTATGCAGGAAAACGAAATCCAGATGGGCAAGGCTATGCGGTGTTTGGGCAAATTGTTAAAGGTATGGATGTTGTCCGCGCCATACAAATGCAAAATGTAAGCGAGGTTAGCGAGGATCGCGTTACGCAAGGACAAATTCTGTCGACACCTGTCAAAATCATCTCAGCACGAAGGCTATAACTTTTAGATTTTTTCGCTCAATTTAATGGCGATGCGGCAGCCAGTTTTTATAAACGCAGACAGTACGGGGTAAGCGGGTGCGTCCTTTGCACCGCCCTGAATAGCAGCGTCTTTATGGCGCAGTTCATCTTCTCTAAATTGGGTAAAGCGGGCAGATAAGTCTTTGTGACTGTCTTTTGTTACTTCTATTTGAGCTGCGTAATGTTGTTCTATGACACTCTCTACGGCTTCGGTGCAGG